>NZ_CP046266.1:3596346-3899230 GCF_009720625.1 Metabacillus sediminilitoris | reverse complement strand
CTTATAATGGAAGCACTCGATAAAAATCAAATAAAAATGGATGAAATGGTTCGTACAAGCGAATATGCAGCATCAATGGGCGGATCACAGATTTTTTTAGAACCTGGTGAAGAAATGACAGTCGAGCAAATGTTAAAAGGTATTGCAATTGGGTCAGGTAATGATGCATCAGTTGCAATGGCAGAAAAAATTGCAGGTTCGACTGAAGAGTTTGTCAATATGATGAATAATAAAGTAAAAGAATTGGGCTTGAAAAATACTCATTTTAAAAATCCAACTGGCTTACCTGAGGATGGCCATTATAGCTCTGCTCATGACATGGCGTTAATGGCAAAAGAGTTATTGAAGTATGAAGGTATTACAAAGTTTACAGGTAAATATGAAGATTATTTACGAGAAGGTTCTGACAAAAAATTCTGGCTTGTCAATACAAATCGCCTTGTTAAATTTTATCCAGGTGTAGACGGTGTAAAGACTGGATTTACGAATGAAGCAAAATACTGTTTAACAGCCACTGCTAAAAAAGATAATATGCGCGTTATTGCCGTTGTTTTTGGAGCGGATACTCCGAAGGACCGTAATGCACAAGTTACAAAAATGCTTGATTATGCTTTTAGTCAGTATCAAACACATCCACTTTTTGAAAAAGATCATGTTTTAACAAAGATGAAAGTTAGTAAAGGCAGTGAAAATGAAGCTAACCTAATGACTTCTGAACCGATATCTGTTCTTACTAAAAAAGGTGAAAGTGTTGATAATGTAACACAGGAGATTGTGATGAAAAAAGATGTTCAAGCTCCAATTAAACAAGGTGAAGAGCTTGGTACACTTCAATTAAAAAAAGATGAAAAAATCATTGCGGAAAGTAGATTAGTTGCCGAGAAAGATATTAATGAAGCAAGTTGGTGGAAATTATTTAGACGTGTGATGGGTGATTTTACTAAGTCGGGCTAATAATGACGAATTATCACTAGTTTTGTCATGAAGCAGGAAAATAAAGTTCCAATCAAGAATGACTCTTTATCCAGAAATAAGGAGGGGTAATACCTTGAGTCTAGCGATTGAACTTGATGTGAAACAAACTGTTTTATGTATACGACTCTCAGGTGAGCTTGATCATCATACATCAGAAGAATTGCGTACAAAAGTAACTGAAACACTTGCAGCACACCCTATCAATCATATTTTATTAAATCTTGAAAATTTAGCATTTATGGACAGCTCTGGTTTGGGTGTGATTTTAGGAAGATATAAACAAATTAAAGCGATCGGTGGAGAAATGGTCGTTTGTGCGATTTCTCCAGCTGTAAAAAGATTATTTGATATGTCAGGTTTATTTAAAATTATTCGCTTAGAGGATGACGAGCAAAAAGCGCTGCAAACATTGGGGGTGGCATCATGAAAAATGAAATGAACCTTCAATTTTCAGCGTTAAGTCAAAATGAATCGTTTGCAAGGGTAACCGTTGCGGCATTTATTGCACAACTGGACCCAACGATGGATGAACTGACTGAAATAAAAACCGTAGTATCAGAAGCAGTAACAAATGCAATTATTCATGGGTATGAAAATGATCCTAACGGGATTGTTTACATATCAGTAACATTAGATGACGGCGTCGTTGAAATGACAATTCGTGACGAGGGTATTGGAATTGCTGATATTGATGAAGCTCGGCAACCACTTTATACAACAAAACCTGAACTTGAACGATCAGGAATGGGATTTACAATAATGGAAAATTTCATGGATGAAATAAATGTTGAGTCACTTGAAACAAAAGGGACAACAGTTAGGCTGAAAAAACATTTGGCGAAAAGTAAAGCTTTAAGCAATTAAAGGGAGACTTGCTATGGATGTGGAGGTCAAGAACGATAACTCAAAAGCGCAGTTAAAGGACCATGAAGTTAAGGAATTAATCCGTCGAAGCCAAGCAGGAGATCAAGATGCACGAGATTTGATTATCCAAAAAAATATGCGGCTTGTTTGGTCAGTTGTTCAACGGTTTTTGAATCGCGGGTATGAACCAGATGATTTATTTCAAATTGGAAGTATTGGCTTGTTGAAATCAGTTGATAAATTTGATTTATCATATGATGTAAGGTTTTCAACTTATGCTGTTCCGATGATCATTGGTGAAATTCAACGATTTATCCGAGATGATGGTACAGTTAAAGTTAGTCGATCACTTAAGGAATTAGGAAATAAAATTCGTCGAGCACGTGATGAACTTTCCAAAACAATGGGTAAGGTGCCCACTGTAGTAGAAATCGCAAACTACTTAGATATTTCTCCCGAAGATGTGGTTCTTGCTCAAGAGGCTGTTAGAGCACCTTCATCCATCCATGAAACCGTTTATGAAAATGATGGAGATCCAATTACATTACTAGATCAAATAGCAGATCATTCGGAAACGAAATGGTTTGATAAAATTATCTTAAAAGATGCAATTCGTGATCTTGATGAACGTGAAAGACTAATTGTTTACTTACGATATTATAAAGATCAAACCCAATCAGAAGTTGCTGATCGACTTGGAATTTCTCAAGTGCAGGTTTCAAGACTTGAGAAAAAGATATTACAACAAATGAAGGATAAAATGAATCAATAAGAAAAGCTGGCTCTTTTAAAGAGTCAGCTTTTTTTATTTTCCATGGTAATTAATGGTCATCATCTAAGCCTTGCATGATTAAAAATAAGCAAATGCATACTAAATATACAATATATAAATCATTAGGAAGTGAATTTTGATGGAAAAGACGGTGTATATAAGGCTTCGTCATCGAATTCAAGTCCAGCCTTACGACAATATTACAATCGATAAAATCGCACTTATCGTCGGCGATAAGGAATTATCAAGAAAGATAAGGCGTATTTTGATTCACAAAATTCAACCAAGTGATAAAAATATGGTGGTCATTGACGTCATGCACGTCATAAAAGAAATACATAAATTTGACGACCAAATTGATGTACAAACAATTGGGGCAGCACAAACAATTGTTGAGATTATGTATGAAAAGAAAAAGATTTCACCACTGTTATTTTGTACAGTATGGCTCCTGTTATTTATCGGTGCAGGTCTTGCGATCATGAACTTTCATGAAGATGTTAGCATGCAAGCTGTTCATCAAAAAATCTACAAAATGGTAACTGGAAAAACAAATGATTATCCACTATTGTTGCAAATTCCATATTCAATTGGTCTTGGGTTAGGGATGATTTTGTTTTTTAACCATTTATTTAAGAAAAAAATTAATGAAGAGCCAAGTCCCCTAGAAGTTGAAATATTTAATTATCAATTAGATTTAGATCAATATGTTGCAATGAATGAAAACAAGGAGAATTTGAATAACGTTGATGATCGTTAACGCTATCATCTTAATTATTATTGGCTTGTCAGGGGGACTTGTTGTAGGTTCAGGTTATGTAGCGTTCTTTGCGGTACTGGGAATTATTCCGAGATTAACACAATTATCGAAAACATATAAATACATCCATGTATACGAAATGGCAATCATATTAGGAAGTGTCATTTTCGGTTGGATGAGTTTGCGGGATACATTGCTGTTTCAATCAAAGTATTGGTTAATTCCAATCGGTCTTTTCAGCGGAATTTTTATAGGTATGCTTGCAGCAGCTTTAACTGAAGTATTGAACGTTTTTCCAATATTAGCAAAGCGAATTGGTTTCGGAGACAAAATTGTTATTTTATTAATGGCAATTGTGTTTGGAAAGATTTTAGGTTCACTTTACCATTGGATTTATTTTGTGCATTTGTAAGGGAGGAAGCAGTATGGATAAACCAAAAATAAAAGATGATTATAAAAATCAAATAAAAAGCTATCAGCCGAAACCACCTTATATCATAAATTGCCTTAAAGCCTTTGTAATAGGCGGTCTTATTTGTGTGCTTGGTCAAGCCTTACAAAATTTCTATATTCAAGTGTTTCATTTTACAGAAAAAGATGCCGCTAACCCAACAGCAGGAACATTAATTCTACTTTCAGCGATTTTTACTGGATTCGGTATTTATGATCGGCTTGGACAGTTTGCTGGTGCAGGTTCAGCTGTTCCAATCACAGGATTTGCTAATTCAATGACAAGTGCAGCCATCGAGCATCGCAGTGAAGGGATTGTGCTGGGAATAGCAACAAATATGTTTAAACTAGCAGGTAGTGTTATCGTGTTTGGTGTTGTTGCAGCCTATATTGTTGGAATGATTCGCTATTTCTATGGAATTGCATTTTAGTGAGGTGGCAGCTATGAAGTTAAGAGGAAAGCAAACATGGCAATTTGAAAGTCCGTTATTTGTTCACTCAAGTGGAACAGCTGTTGGGCCTATGGAAGCAGATGGACCACTCGGAAAATTATTTGATATCAAACATAAGGAATTACATTGTGGTGAGGACAATTGGGAACTTGCCGAAAGAAGATTAATGGAGCAAGCCATCGAAAAATGTTTAACAAAAGGAAATAAAACGATTGATGATATCGATCTTCTATTAGCTGGCGATTTATTAAATCAAAATGTAACAGCGAATTATGTAGCAAGACATATTAATATTCCATTTTTATGCATGTTTGGCGCTTGTTCAACATCAATGGAAACAGTTGCTGTAGGTTCAGCTTTAATAGACGGCGGTTTTGCTAACAATGTAATTGCTGCTACAAGCAGTCATAATGCAACAGCTGAAAGACAATTTAGATATCCAACTGAATACGGGGGGCAAAAACCTGACTCTGCAACTTTTACAATAACTGGAGCTGGAGCAGTATTAATTAATAAAGAAGTAAGTAATATTCAAATAACTGCAGCAACGATCGGTAAAGTTACAGATTTAGGGATTAAAGATCCTTTCGATATGGGCTCGGCAATGGCGCCTGCTGCAGCAGACACGATTGCTCAACATCTTAAAGATTTAAACCGCACACCAGAGGATTATGATTTATTTTTAACAGGAGATTTATCAGGTGTTGGGAGTCCGATTGCAAAGGAAATGGTAAAAGAAGAAGGATTCGATATTCATGACAAGCATAATGATTGCGGTTTAATGGTTTTTCGACCGGATCAACCAGTATTTGCTGGTGGAAGTGGATGTGGGTGTTCAGCAGTAGTAACATACGCTCATATTTTTAATGAATTACAACTTGGTAATTTAAATCGAGTTTTTGTTGTGGCTACGGGAGCATTACTAAGTCCTACTATGATTCAGCAAAAAGAATCAATTCCAACAATAGCACACGGGGTCGTTTTTGAAAGAACTGATTGGAGAGTGAATGGCTAATGGAGTACTTAATTGCTTTTGCAGTTGGAGGCGCCATATGTGTGATCGGCCAGATCCTATTAGATGTATTCAAATTTACTCCAGCACATGTCATGAGTATATTTGTTGTTTCTGGAGCAGTATTAGATGGATTTGGTTTATATGATAAGTTAATTGAGTTTGCTGGAGCAGGAGCAACGACACCAATTACAAGTTTTGGTCATTCTCTACTACATGGGGCGATGGAGAAAGCAAAAGAAGATGGATTTATCGGCATTGGAATGGGGATTTTTGAATTAACTTCAGCAGGTATTTCAGCAGCTATATTATTTGCTTTTCTGGCTGCACTTATTTTTAAACCGAAAGGATAGGGTGAAACATTGACAAAAAAGCGCAGGGTCATAATTGTTACTGATGGAGATGAGTATGCCGCACGAGCAATACAATTTGCAGCTGCTGAAATTGGAGGTAGAGCTATTTCCAAAACGCAAGGAAATCCAACTACTTTAAGTGGAGAAGAAATCGTTAAGCTCATTCTTACAGCTGAAAATGACCCTGTTTTTGTCATGTTTGATGATTGTGGTTTATTAGGGGAGGGAGCTGGTGAAACAGCATTAAAATATGTAGCTGGTCATCAGGATATTGAAGTACTTGGAATCATTGCCGTCGCATCAAAAACACATCAAACCGAGTGGACAAAGGTAGATGTAAGTATCGATCGATTTGGAGAGTTAACTGAATATGGAGTAGATAAGAGCGGTTTACAGGATTTAGAGATAGGCAGGATTAGTGGTGATACCGTTTATTGTCTAGATCAAATAAATGTTCCCATTATAGTTGGGATTGGGGATATTGGCAAAATGGCTCGTAAGGACAGTGTTGAGAATGGATGTCCAATTACGATGAAAGCTGTAAATCTTATTTTAGATAGGAGCGGATACCATGACGACAAAAACTGATAAAAAACCGATCTCAACAAACTTAGCTGAAAATGAAAGGTATTTTAAAGAAAATGTTGGCTTAAACACTAGTTTTGATTTAGGAATCAGAAAGTTACGTATTTTAGATTATCAAGTAAATTTGTATTTCATAAATGGTTTGTGTGATACAGCTTATATAACTGAAATATTAAAAAAAATTACATCAATAAGTGATAATGAAGTAGACCATACCAAATTTAAGGAGATTTTTGAAAATCGAATTGCTAATCAATCAGTAGTTAAAATTAAAACTTTAGATGAAGCAGTCGATCAAGTTCTTTCAGGATTAATCCTCTTTTTTATTGAAGGAATGGATTATGCTCTTGTTGTTGATGTGCGAAGCTATCCTGGTAGACAACCACAGGAAGCAGATACTGAAAAAATTGTTCGGGGAGCAAGGGATGGTTTTGTAGAAAATATCATTGTTAATACTGCTCTTATTCGTCGAAGAATTAGAGATGAACGATTGCGGTATGAAATGATGAAAGTAGGTGAACGTTCAAAAACGGATGTATGTATTGCATATGTAAAAGATGTTGCAGATCCTGGACTCATAAAAACAATAAAAAAAGAATTAGAAACAATCAAAATTGATGGCATTACAATGGCGGATAAAACAATAGAGGAATTTTTAGTAAAACAGGGTTTTAACCCTTATCCATTAGTACGATATACCGAAAGACCTGATGTTGCTGCAAATCACTTATTAGAAGGGCATGTTATTATTATTGTAGATACATCTCCTAGTGTAATCTTAACACCAACAACCTTTTTTCATCATGTGCAACATGCTGAAGAATATCGACAAGCACCAGCAGTTGGTACTTTTCTTCGATGGGTTCGATTTTTAGGAATTATGGCATCTATTTTCCTTTTACCGCTTTGGTTTTTATTCGTGTTAGAGCCTTCCTTATTACCGAAAGAAATTGCGTTTATTGGTCCTACAGAACAAAAGAACATTCCGATTGTTATTCAAATATTTCTTGCTGACTTTGGTCTTGAGTTTTTAAGAATGGCCGCCATTCATACACCGACATCGTTATCCACTGCAATGGGGTTAATAGCGGCAGCATTAATCGGTCAGATTGCTATCGATGTTGGATTGTTCGTTCCGGAAGTTATACTTTACGTAGCAGTAGCTGGTATCGGAACATTTGCTACTCCGAGTTATGAGCTCAGTGTTGCAAATAAAATGGCGCGGTTAGTTTTATTAGTTTTTGTAGCACTATTTAAGCTAGAGGGCTTTGTTGTAGGTTGTACTTTATTTGTTTTACTACTTGCTAATATTCGTTCCCTAAACACTCCATACTTATGGCCATTTTTGCCTTTTAATGCAAAAGCTCTATGTCAAATTATTATTCGTACATCTGTGCCGGGAGCAAAGCTTAGACCTAGTATCGTACATCCGCAAAATGTTAGAAAACAGCCAAATTAGGTTATTGAGTCATTGAAAGAACCCCTTATTTATGATATTGTATGTTTAATTTAGAGCAAAAGTTTAAAACAGACAGTTAATTACCAGCTGGTGTTAACTGTCTGTTTCGTTGTCAAGCTAAATTAACTGGCTTTTTAAAAATAGATGTTTTTCTTACAATAGATGACAAAATGGTCTATATTTTTTGTAGGACGAATTATTTGAATAGTTCGTAAACGAGTCTTAAAGGACATTGTTTCTTAAAATGCCTTGATATAGAAAGAGGGGATACAAATTGTTTCTACATGGTACAAGTAAAATTAATGAAAATGGACATTTAGAAATTGGTGGAGTCGATACAATAAAATTAGCAAAAGAATATGGAACACCTCTTTATATTTATGATGTTGCTTTAATTAGAGAACGTGCAAGAAGCTTTAAACAGGCATTTGAGAATATGGGCGTAAATGCACAAGTAGCTTATGCAAGTAAAGCCTTTTCGTCGATTGCTATGTTCCAATTGATTGCAGAAGAAGGATTATCATTAGATGTAGTATCTGGTGGAGAGCTTTTTACTGCCATTACTTCTGGTTTTCCTGCTGAAAAAATTCATTTGCATGGCAATAACAAAAGTCGTGCAGAGTTAAAAATGGCATTAGATCATGGAGTCGGATGTATTGTTGTTGATAATTTTTATGAAATTGAATTGCTTAAGGAATTATCAAAAAATGATAAAAAACAAGTACAAGTCCTTTTACGTGTAACACCAGGAGTTGAAGCACATACACATGATTATATTACAACAGGACAAGAAGATTCAAAGTTTGGTTTTGGTTTATTAAATGGTCAAATCGAAACAGCGATTGAAGCTGTACTTAAGTCTGAAAATATTCATTTATTAGGCATTCATTGTCATATAGGTTCACAAATTTTTGATACTGCTGGTTTTGTACTTGCTGCAGAGAGAGTATTTGAGAAAATAAAAGCTTGGATGGAGAAATTTTCGTTTACACCTGAAGTTGTTAATTTAGGAGGAGGCTTCGGAATTCGATATACAAAAGAGGACGAGCCGCTTCCACCGACTTACTATGTAGAGCAAATTGTAGAAGCAGTAAAAAAACAAGTTAATGAGATAGGAATAAAGATGCCGGAAATTTGGATTGAACCGGGCCGTTCACTTGTTGGTGATGCAGGAACGACACTTTATTCAATTGGCTCACGAAAAACAGTACCAAATATTCGCGAATATGTAGCAATTGATGGGGGGATGAGCGATAATATTCGTCCTGCACTTTATCAAGCAAAGTATGAAGCTGTTTTAGCAAACCGTGTGACGGAAAAACATGACAAGCCAGTATCAATCGCAGGAAAATGCTGTGAAAGCGGTGATATGTTAATTTGGGATTTACCATTACCAGAGGTTAATCCAGATGATATTTTAGCTGTTTTCTGTACAGGAGCATATGGTTATTCAATGGCGAATAATTACAATCGAATTCCTCGTCCAGCTGTAGTATTTGTTGAAAATGGAGAAGTGCAACTAGTTGTAAAAAGAGAAAGCTTTGAAGATTTAATTGCTAATGATTTACCGCTTAAATCGAAAGTTATTCAAAATTAAACAATAAAGTATAAATATGCAATAAATGGATAAATTTACAAATGTAAAAACCCGCTAGTTACTAGGGGGTTTTTATTGAATTGTTTAATTGTCTTCAGTGAGGTTAGCTTCTTTACTATCATTTTTTTCCAATTTGTCCATTTTCTTCAGCAAGTTGACCGCCATTGTTTACGTTTTTCCCACCGTTAGTTGCTGAAACGGTAACTCCAGCTTTTCCACCTTCATTAGGCTGTTATCGTTGTTGTTTTAAATATTAATATAAAGATTAAAGACAATTCAGTCCATCTCTTTAAAAGTGTAAGGTTAAGTTCGGGAAATAGTATTTTAATGTGATAGGAAGATGAAAGAGAATAGGTAGCAGGTATTGTTTAATAGAAAAAAGATCTTCAATTGAAGATCCTTAAAAAAGATAACACTATTTTCACCGATAACTTTCTCCAAGTCTTTTGAAAACAGGCTTCTCATATGTACGTGTTTTTTTTGATTGAAATGACTTAGGTGGGCGTTTATCTTCTTGCATTCCCACATACTGCTGTAAGAGGATTTTCGCCTTAGATAATGACATATGTGTTTTGGGATTACGATATGTTTGATTCAAGGATCCTAAATGTGGAAGTTGATCGAAGTCATCTTTTGTAGGAGGCATATGAAAGTAATACTCTCCAGCTGAAACAAGGACATCAGATTGCTGTTTGCTATATTTTGGATTATTTGAAAAATGAAGTCCTTCTTTTTTCGCCTTACCTTCATGGACAAGCTTTAGTAATGCTTTCTTTTTTAATGCATAAAGAAATTTTGGATTTGGTGCGGTTTTTGCATGTCGATTCACAATATAAATAGCACGTGCGAGGTTTTCTGTTGTTGGTTGTTTTGTTGGATCGAGTCGATTATGATCGTCCATTGTTTCTCTCCTTTACATAAGCACTTTCAGTTTGCTCATTTCTTATATAAATTATACTTTGAGAATAGTAAATTGCAATAACAAAAAGGTAATTAATTGAAAAATACTATGAAATCACCTTTAGATTAAGTGAATATTTTTAAAAAGTAAAAAACCTGATAACTTATCGTTATCAGGCTTATAGCGAGTTTATCTTAGGATCTGTTTTAGTTGCTCTACGATTATTGTAAATACGTTTCTCCTTTTCTTCAAAGGCTTGGCTTAATTTCGGCAATGTTAAAGCATAAAATAGCGATACAATTAAAATAATAAGCGCCATACCATAATATAAATAATCAATTTTTTCAATTATTTTTGGAAAAAGCAATGCAATAAGACCTAATGTTACAGACTGTGCAAACATCATTAATGGATCAATCCAGCCGCTTACTCTTCCCATTAGTTTTGGATGAACGATTTTTGGCATCCATCCCCCAATGGCTATATTTATTGGCCCTAAGCATGTCCCAATAATGAATACAATCACCAAAAAGATTGAAACTTTGTTTGTATATCCTAACAAAAAAATAAGCAGACTTGTTATAAAAATAGGATATACCATCAATTGATAAGGTTTAAATTTTGATGCAATAAGAGTACCAATCCCACTGCCGGTTAAAAGCCCGAATCCTAATGAGATAGCAAAAAAGGATGCATACCATTCATAATTATCTGGTGAAAGTTCATATTTCATCGTAAACATTGGCAAAATAGAAAAAGCGCCATTTACAATACCAAATATGAAGAATCCAAAAACTAAAACAGCTAATAGACGGTTCTTGATGATATATAAAATACCGGCTTTAAAATCATGAAATGTGGATTTTATGTTAAAATCCTTCCATTTGAATGTCCCATTAGGGAGTCTTGCTGACTGCGGGATTTTACAGGAACGAATTAATAATGCTGAAATAATAAAGCTTACAAAATCTACAAGAACGGCACCGTGGATTCCAATAGTTTTGTAAATAGCTGCACCGATTCCAACTCCGAATACCATAAATATACTAAAGAGCATTTGATTTAAACCAGCTGCCTGTGCATATTGTTCTTTATTTAATATTCCTTGAACAAGGCTGTTCTCTGCTGGAAAGAAGAATTTTGTTACAGAACTTCGAATAAATAGGACAAGGAATACAAGTGGAATCGAGTTTAGATATAGAGCACCAAACAAAAGAACAGTTAATCCAGCTCTAATCCAATCACAATTTTCAGCTACCTTTTTACGATCAAAACGATCTGCAACAACCCCTACAATAAAAAACACCAAAACAGTTGGTAAAGAATACATAAGCTCAGCGATTGTTGCGTAAGCAGGCTGGTGGCTAAAATGATCTAACAAGTAGAATGCAAAAGCCATATTTCCAATGGTGGTACCCATTTGTGAAAATAAAGCTGCAAAAAATAATTTTACAAAATTTCGATTGCGAAAAATTTTCATTTATTTGCTCCTTCAATAGCACAGGTACAAGATTATATTCGTCATTATAAGGGATTTTTGTTTTTTTGAATACGAATATTCACAATCTTAATAAAATCTTAAGGTCTTATCAAAACCTTTGTTCCATTAGGTACGAGCGAAGCGAGTTCTAAAACATCCTGATTATACATTCTAATACAACCTAGAGAGACAGCTTTTCCGATTGAAGAAGGGTCGTTCGTACCATGAATTCCATAATGTATTTTAGATAAACTTAACCACAAAACACCAAAAGGACCGCCAGGATTAGGTTCTCGATTAACGATAACAAAATCCCCAACCGGAGTAGTCGTGACGATTTTGCCAACAGCAATAGGATATTCTTTTACAACTTGTCCGTTTCTGTATAATATTAAACGTTTTCGAGAAATGGAAATTTGAATTGAATAGGGGATTGTCTCGGGATTTGGCAAGTTTGGAATCGTAATTTTCTGACCAATATAAAGGATATTAGGATTACTAATATTATTGGCTGCAAGTAGTTGATTGAGAGTTCTTCGATAATTCAAGGCTATGATTGAAAGTGTTTCACCTGGTTTAACAATATGGATCATTGAATCACGTCCTTATAAAATGTAGTTAACTAAATCAGATGAATAAGAAAACACATTATACCTTATGTATAGTTATGTTATAATGTACCTTATTTCTACAGATAGGGTGTTGATAGTGAATAAAGAAACATATGCAATTATTGATATCGGTTCGAACACGATGAGACTTGTTATTTATTTGCGGGACAAAAGTGGTAGATTAAAAGAAATTGAAAATGTAAAAGCGGTTGCACGTCTTCGTAATTTTTTATCAGAAGAAAATATTTTAGAGGAAAAAGGGATCGAAATCCTCATCAATACACTGCTAAGTTTTCAAGAAGTGACGAGACATCACAAATTAAATGAAGTTAAATGTGTGGCAACTGCAACAATTCGCCAAGCTAAAAATCAACAATCCATCTTACAAAGAGTTAAGGATGAAACAGATTTTTCTATGAGGGTTTTATCTGAATATAAAGAAGCCTATTTCGGTTATTTGGCAGTGGTAAATTCAACTCCATTCACAAGCGGGGTTACAATTGACATTGGTGGTGGCAGCACTGAACTTACTTATTTTGAAGACCGAAAATTAATTAGCTACTATAGCTTCCCTTTTGGTGCCCTGTCATTAAAAAAACAATTTATTAAACAAAATATCCCTACAGAAGTAGAGTTACATACACTCCGTACGTTTTTAGCAGAGCAGTTTTCATCATTAGAATGGCTGGTAAATAAGAAATTGCCGATTATTGGGATTGGTGGCAGCGCAAGAAACATGGTGCAAATTCATCAAGAGATGATAAGCTATCCACTTGCTGGTGTACATCAATATAAAATGAATGATCAAGAAGTTAAGAATGTAAATGATTATTTACATTCTCTAACCTTCTCCGAACTGCAGCGTGTAGAAGGATTGTCTAAGGATCGTGCAGATATTATCATCCCGGCAGTAGAAGTATTTAAACTATTGATGGATGTTGTTAAGACAGATCAGTTTGCTTTAAGCAGAAAGGGATTGAGGGATGGCGTTTTTTATGAAGAATTAACAAAAGATTTTGGAATCACTGTTTTTCCAAATGTAATTGAAGAAAGTTTTTATGAGTTAGCAACAGATTATGATATTGATGTGAACCATGTTTTAAATGTCACAAATATCGGAATCATAATTGCACAGTTATTAAATAAAGTTGGACTTGCATCTATTAACAAATATGATATGACATTAATAAAACGCGGTGCTTTTACATTTAACTTGGGGAAATACATA
Source organism: Metabacillus sediminilitoris (assembly GCF_009720625.1). Lineage (NCBI taxonomy): Bacteria > Bacillati > Bacillota > Bacilli > Caryophanales > Bacillaceae > Metabacillus > Metabacillus sediminilitoris. The sequence continues at coordinate 3,885,731 of NZ_CP046266.1, read as the reverse complement.
GATTCCGAATCAAGCAGTCAACATACGTATTATTTATTAGCAAATCGAACGATCGATGGCTTGCTTCATAGAGAACGTATAATCATTGCTTTAATTGCATCTTTTACAAGTAAAGCTGCATTTAAACGGTATGTAGCACCTTATATTAACTGGTTTTCTAAAGAAGAACTTATAAAATATCGACTATTAGGTGCAATCATTAAATTTGCATATAGTTTAAATGCCACCAAAAGAAATATTATTGAACAGATTGAATCGGAAGAAATTGGTGAAGAGCTTCATTTCTATTTTACTTGTAATAAGGATTGGAAACCGGAACAGTACCAAGTAGAAAAGCAAAAAAAACATTTAGAGAAACAATTGAAAAAATCAGTAATTTTACATTTTGGCTAATAATATATTGATTAATAGAGTGACCATTTGATCGTAATTTTAATAATTAGATGAAATAGTCGCTTTTTTTATAGTTTTATTTTGGCTCTTTTCTAAGAGATTGTTGCTTTTAAAACGATCACTAATTTAGGTTTATGGAGCAGATGCTAGACTCCTGCTTAGAGCAGCGGGACAAGTGAGACTCATACAGGCGTTTACGCCGAGGAGGCTCACCGCCCGTCTCGCTAAAAAGCGAGCATCTCTCGCTGCAATCAACCATACCGCATTACTTGGTAAAAGGCAAAAAAGTTTGCGGAAAAAGCCTTTATTTTACATCATAATTTAACATAATTTACAATATATTTACAATATGTTTACAATATATTTACTTTTGGTCGAAAAGTTAATGATATCATAATAATGTAGCAAATTGTCGAATAAAAGGGTGGCGTAATATATGAATACTATAAATAAAAACGCTATAGAACTTCAAAGTCCAATGTATTATAACAATCGAGAACTAAGCTGGCTTGCTTTTAATGAACGTGTTTTAGAAGAAGCACTTGATGAGCGAAACCCTTTATTAGAGCGGTTGAAATTTTTAGCAATTTTTAGTTCAAACCTTGACGAGTTTTTTATGGTGCGTGTTGCGGGACTAAAAGATCAAGTAAAAGCAGATTTTAATAAACCAGAAAACAAAGCAGGAATGACTCCAAAACAGCAATTACATGAAATTGGGATAAAAACTCATGATTTAGTAAAATTACAATATAAAGCATATAATGAAGTTCTAATGCCGAAATTTTATGAAGAAGATGTAGAATTTCTTAAGATAGAAGACTTAACCAAAGAACAAATGAATAAAATTGAGGATTATTTTGATGAACATATTTTTCCTGTATTAACTCCAATGGCTGTTGATGCTTATCGACCTTTTCCAATGCTGTTGAATAAAAGTATCAACTTAGCGATCGTCATTGAAGATGTGGATGATATAGAAGAGAATCGTTATAAGACAGCAATTGTACAAGTACCTTCTGTCATAAAACGATTTTTACAAATAGATACGACTAATGGGAAATTGCATTATGTCTTTTTAGAAGATATTATTAGTTATTTTATTTATAAGTTATTTAAAGGATATAAAGTTGTATCTGTCTCAGTTTTCCGGATAACAAGAAATGCGGACATGACAATTCATGAAGAAGGTGCACGTGATTTATTAAAAGAGATTGAAAAAGAGTTAAAAAAACGAAAGTGGGGAGCTGCAGTACGCCTTGAAATCCAACATAAAGGGTTTGATCAAAACATCTTACGTTATCTAACGGAAGAACTTGAAATTCATGAAAAAGATGTTTATGAAATCGATGGTCCATTAGATTTAACATTACTATTTGGCTTTTATAAAGCAATATCAGGTATAAGAGAGCATTTGGTTTACGAAACATTAATTCCACAACCCCCACGTGATCTTGGTTCAGATGAGGATCTTTTTGATAAGGTTTCAGAGCAGGATGTATTTTTACATCATCCATATGAATCATTTGAACCTGTTGTTGAATTTATTGCTGATGCAGCATCTGATCCAGACGTACTAGCTATCAAACAAACACTTTACAGAGTAAGCGGAGATTCACCAATCATTGAGGCTTTAAAACGCGCAGCTGAAAATGGTAAACAAGTAACGGTTTTAGTTGAGTTAAAGGCACGTTTTGATGAAGAAAATAATGTTCAATGGGCAAAAGAACTAGAGAAAGCAGGCTGCCATGTTATATATGGTATGACTCATTTAAAAACACATAGCAAGATAACACTTGTTGTTAGAAGAAAGAACAACCGAATTGAACGATTTGTTCACTTAGGTACTGGTAACTATAATGATCAAACAGCAAAAATTTATACGGATATGGGCTTGTTAACATCAAAACGGAAGTTTGGAATTGATGCAACCAATTTCTTTAACTATTTAAGTGGTTATACTGAAAAGCCAGAGTTTCACCACTTATCTGTTGCACCTTTTGATATAAGAAAAGATTTTATTCAATTAATTGATCACGAAATTAATTTTCAAAAACGATTCGGGAATGGAAGAATTATTGCGAAAATGAATTCTTTAACAGATAAAGTTCTCATTACAAAGTTTTATGAAGCCTCAAATGCCGGGGTTAAAATTGATTTAATAGTTCGCGGAATATGCTGCCTACGACCATGTATTAAAGGTGTAAGCGAAAATATCAGAGTTCGAAGCATTGTAGGAAGATTTTTAGAGCATAGCCGAATTTACTTTTTCCATCATAATGGTGAGGAAAAAACCTTCCTATCATCAGCCGACATGATGACTAGAAATATGGAAAAACGTGTAGAGATTCTATTTCCTATCTTTGATGGTGATAATAAAAAACGTGTTAAAAATATCTTAGTTACTGAACTTGAAGATAATGCAAAAGCTCGTGAACAAGATGAGCATGGTGTTTATCATTATGTAAAAAGGGAAAATGATGAACCTGTTATCGATAGCCAATTAGTTCTATTCGCTAAAGTACATCGTGTCATGGAAGATGAAGAATAGTGTAGCTAAAATAACAACAGACTCCTTCAGCAAGATTAAGGGGTCTGTTTTTTTGCCAAGTAGGACAAGGTTATTTATTTAGCAAACCTGTCCCACCAGATGAAATAACAACAAAAAAAGTCTGATTACACTTAATTATCAAAAGGTGAATACAAGCTCTTTAGAAAAATAAAAAGAAATCCTCCCCATCTCATTCTATTTCTCCAATCTGTCTGACCATCTTTTAGAGTTAGAATTCACGTACTCACTAAAATAAGGGTACTTTCAAAACTACCTAAGATTTCCCCCACGTAAAGTCACTTGATGTTTCTGCTGAAAAGGGTGAATTGAGTAATTTCTGGAACCGATAAAAATCTAAATGGAAGCCTTGTCGTTCCAAGACCACGATTTACATAAAGCTTCATATTTTCCACATCATAGGATCCTTCTGAATACACAGAAGAATATGGTGGTGTAATGAGTGGTCCGTAAAATGGAACCTGAATTTGTCCGCCATGACTATGTCCTGAAAGTTGGAGGTCAACATGAAACTGCTTAGCTTCAAGTGCAGCATCAGGTTCATGTGCCAATAATATGTTAAATAAATCCTTGTTTAAATTGCCTAAAGTCCCCTCGTAGCTTGGTTTTCCTAACATTAAGTCATCAATGCCCGCAATCGAAATTTTACTGCCATCAAGCATAGAAATATTCGCAACTTCGTTTTGTAAAAGGGTGAAACCAGACATTGTCATTACATTTTTATAAATATCTGTTCCATAGCCGCCATGATCATGATTCCCATAAACAGCATATTTTCCAAACGGAGCATTCAATTTTTCTAAAACCGGAATAATTTTATTGATGTGCTTATATTGATTGGGCTCATCCATTAGATCACCTGTAAATATTAAGAGGTCTGGTGAAAGTTGATTGATCTTCGAAACAATCGTTTCTAATCTGTTTAATGTGAAGTAATCACTCAAATGTGTATCACTAAATTGGACAATTTTGAAATTATCAAATGCTTTTGGAATTTTGGGGTTTGTAATCGATTGTTTTACAATATCTAATAACTTAGGTTCGATATATCTTGCATACGTATAACCCCCGACAACAGTTAAAATGCTGGCGAAGGAAAAGGAAAAAAGACCCTTTAGAAAAGATCTTCTTGAATATAGATTTGTCATGTTTACCAACCAATCTCCATTGAATTTATCTGAAATTGGAGATGAATCTCCATGTTCAACTTTTCACTTATATGTGGTTGCCTCCTGAATATCCTGATAGCTTAACCATTCATATATTTCAAGTATACACCGTTTAAAATGGCATGTCTTTTGAAAAACTGAGATGTCATCTAATTTTAAAATGTTAGTAAAAAGTGAGATAATATGGTACCATAAAAATGAATGGTCATTCATTTTTGTTGGGGGGAATTCGATGAAAGACAAAGTTATCATTGTTACGGGCGGTTCGAATGGGATGGGAAAAGGGATGGCAAAAAGATTTGCAACAGGTGGTGCAAAAGTTGTAATTATCGGAAGAACACTTGAAAAACTTGAGGAAGCGAAAAAAGAAATCGAAACATACCCAGGACAAGTAGAAACAATCCAATTAGACATTCGTCATGCAGAAAAAGTCTCAGAAATGATTATGTATGTAGATGAAAAATTTGGTAGAATCGATGCTTTAGTCAATAATGCAGCAGGAAATTTTATTTGTCCTGCTGAAAACTTATCAATAAATGGCTGGAAATCAGTGATTGATATTGTGTTAAATGGTACTTTTTACTGCAGTTCTGCAATAGGAAAGTATTGGATTGATAGACAGACAAAGGGCGTAATCCTGAATATGGTTGCTACATATGCATGGAATGCAGGTGCAGGAGTGATCCATTCTGCTGCTGCAAAAGCAGGAGTATTGTCCATGACTAGAACATTGGCAGTTGAATGGGGAAAAAAATATGGGATTAGAGTAAATGCCATTGCACCTGGTCCAATCGAACGAACAGGTGGAGCAGATAAATTATGGGAATCAGAAGAAGCGGCAAAAAGAACATTAAATAGCGTACCGCTAGGACGACTTGGCACTCCTGAAGAAATTGCAGCACTTGCGACATTCTTACTCTCAGATGAATCTGCCTATATTAATGGAGAATGCATCACAATTGATGGTGGACAATGGTTAAATCAATTTCCGTTTTAACAGGTGTAGATCGGAATCGTATTAGGTTAGTTTTTATTTCAAGTACTTATATTTATAAATACGGGTGATGAAAAATAGGTTTGATTTTGACATTTATTGGTGCTTTGGAAGGGGATCCCCTTTTCACAGCACCTTTATTCTTTATCCATTATACCCTTGTGTTATAGTATAATTATATGAACGACAGATACATATAGGTGAGGGGATTTCAATGGATCCATTAGATATTATGACGAATCTAGAGAAGGTTCTTCCTAATTACCAAGCAATTTTTAGTGCAGATGAACAACGTGTTATTGGATATGAAGTTTTAGGTAGAATCAAGCTTAAAGATGAAATACAAAGTCTTGGGCCATTTTTTCAAGATGAAAATGTACCAGATGAATATCGAATTGAGGTTGATGATTTTATACTAAAACAGGCAATTGATGAATTTTTGCAATTGAAGGATCCAGAACTTCTGTTATTTATTAATCGAGATGCAAATTTACTGATGCTTGATCATGGTGAGAGTTTTCTTGAAATTTTATTTAATAAGCAAGATTCTGGATTGAAACTTGATCAAATTGTATTGGAGATAACCGAACATAATTTTAAAGGTGATGCAGAACAGCTTTACCACCTCTTAACATATTACAGGACATATGGGATAAAAATTGCCATTGATAACATTGGAAAGGCTAGTAGTAATTTAGATCGAATTGGCATGTTAACCCCGGATATTTTAAAAATAGACTTACAACCTTTAAGATCTACCTCAACCCTCCAATCTTATTATGATGTATTGTATTCTATTTCCTTATTAGCAAGAAAAGTTGGTGCCACTCTTTTATATGAGGATGTTGAAGTAGATTTTCAGTTGCAATATGCATGGAAAAATGGTGGAAGATACTATCAAGGGTATTATCTCGATAAGCCAAAGCGGGAATTTATTGATCGAGATAATTGTAAAGAAAGGTTGAAACAAGAATTTCAGCGATTTATATCATCTGAGAAGAAAAAGCTTGAACGACTTTACAATTTTACTGAAAATTTTCATCAGCGAATTCATCAGTTGCTTGCAAAAATCGAAAAGCAATATGATGACTATAATCAATTATTAGAGGAACTTTCTAATCAATTAGATGATTGCAGTTTTAGAATCTATATTTGTGATGAGGATGGTTTTCAGCAATCAGTAAACATTTATAAAAATAAGCATTGGGAAATCCAGCCACAGTATTATTTGAAAAATTGGAGCTGGCGTCCATATTTTCTTGAAAATATTATGAGAATGCGAATTGATAAAAAAGGTTTTCTAAGTGATGTTTATAGTGATATTGAAAAAGGTGATTTAATCCGAACCTTCTCGTTCCCGTTAAACAATGACCACTATCTTTTTATCGATTTATCATATGAATTTTTATATGAAGAAGAAGGACTATTATAAAGTCAGTACATTATTCCTAGCTCCAAAGGTAGCGAGACTTATTACGTACACCCTTTGTCTTAATCCGAAATTGCGATCCTTCGACTGATTTTTATACAAATGATATAAAGAGAATATTTGTCATTCATTTGTGTCATCATAAGCTTAGAAGGGGTGACACGAAGATGAGCAATTTAACGATGGGTCTTGGTGTATTAGCGATACTAATATTAATCACTAGCTTATTTTATACAATAAGGGTTGGGAAAGTTGCCAGTGATCGAAAATCTAAGATGGATTCACAATTAAGTGAAAAAGTCCAAGCACATCCATATATACGTAATCCTGTCTTTTTAGCATATTTAATCGCAGGGTTAGCTGCACTTGCATATATTTTTTATTTGGCTTATACAATCTCTTGGTAACAGCGGACTTGTCCGCTGTTTTTCTGTTTTCTTAGTCGAAAGATAATCCATCAATTATTTAGGAAATTACTAAATGCTTGTTTTTTTTACATATCAAGAGGGTATTTGATAATAGATACTGAAAAATCTTGTCACTTTTTACGCTTATTTTACGAACGGTTGTACAGCATATTTTATAAAAGTGTTGTTACAATGAGGTCAGATACAAGTAATAGTTGCCGATCAAGTTATAATATGAGAAAGGATGAGTTCTTTGAGACAAAACTGTTTACTCTTTTGCCTATTGTTTGTAATTGTCACTTTTTCATTTGCACAACAAGCATTTGCTGAAGAACTTGAAGGAACTTCCCGGGAAGAGGTATTAACTCATATTCAAGAAGCATTTAATGCCCAAGTATCACTAACTGAAAAAACAAGATCACTCGAAGAAATAAAACAACTATTATCTCTTTATTTCGATGATAAACTGATTGATATGTATATCGATGAAAACGTCCAAAAGGAAGATGGGAAATATATCGTATATGGAACCGATTTTCCCATGCATACCATTCCGTTCTTTTCTTATAACGAAAATACAAAAGTCCATGAGCAAGCAAACGAGAGAATCATCTATGAATTCTTCCCAGCCTCAACAGATGGACCAGTTCAATACGAAGACCATTATGAAGTTATAAAATTGCGCAAGGAAAGAGATGGTTGGAAAGTATATGCTATCAATACGAACGCAAAGAAACCAGAAATAGATGGGAAACAATTTGGGTTCATATCAAATGAAAAAGAGAAAAAACAATCCGAAGAAATCAAGAATACAACGACATTGGGATTAACTCAACATAATAGTCCTGATAGTTTAAATATGAATTCTGACTATCTAAAACAACCAATAAAGGAAATGAAAGAAGTATTATTTTTCAACTTATTTTATTTACAATTAAGAAACATGTTAAATGAATTCGGTATATCTTGACAGTTCTTTCATTAAGAATATAGGTGGGTAGTATTCACTGTTTTCTTTTTTTAAAAAAGGCTCTTTTCTAAGAGATTGTTGCTTTTAAAACAAAAACTATTTAAGGTTGATTGGAGCAGATTGCCGAGACTCCTGCGGGAGCAGCGGGACAGGTGAGACTTATGCAGGCGAGGCGTTACGCCGAGGATGCTCACCGCCCGCCTCGCTAAAAAGCGAGCATCTCTCGCTGCAATCAACCACACCACATTACTTGGTAAATAGCAACAAAGTTTGCGAAAACGGCCAACTAAAAAAATAAATAGAAAACAGTTGACATTGAAAGTGATAATCATTATCATTATAGATGAGAAGAATAATCAATTAGGTCAATATTTGATTAGTCATTAAACTCTCGATTTTCCCCAAACCCCTTTTAATAGAATGGAAAAAAGCTTGGCTGGTCACCAAGCTTTTTTCTTTTGCGGTAATTTGAAAAATACATCAATATCCTCTTAGTTTTTTAATCCTAATAGAACCTCAAGTTTTTCTAAATCGAAACCAGTCACAATCTGATCGTCCACTGTAATCGTCGGTGTTGAGGTTGATTCAAGTTCATACACTAACTTATCGCGGGCTTTCACATCAACACTTATGTCTTTTTCAAAATATGAAAGATTATGATGATCAAGGAATGCTTTTACAACTTGACAAGGAGGACAACTAGGTTGTGTATATACAGTTATTACTTTATTCATTTTTCCGATCTCTCCAAACATTTATTTAAATAATCGACAAGCCCCATTGCACAAATAGATAAATCAGCCGATAGAATTTTATAGATCTTACTATCATTAGGTATTGTTTGCTTTTTTAATTCACTGAAAACAAGCTTTTTTAATTCAACTTCAACAGCCTTACAAATTTGGTGGAAACCTTTTTCTTGGTGAACTTTTAATGTATTACAAGCTATGTCTAAAAATTGTGGAAGCCATTTTCTTAGCTCATTAATTGCGAGCTGAGGGTAATGACATACACCAAAATGACTAAAATAAATCTTATTAACATTTAATGCTTCAATCATGTTTGCAGATTGAAGCATTGATTCTGGATTAAATTGGGTTGGAGAAGTCGATGGTAGATAAAATTCTTGATCTTGATGAAGAAATTCCCCGTAAAAAATTCCTAGTGTATCACCTGTAAAGATCCCATTGCTTACCGAATCATGGATGCTAAAATGATGATTTGCATGGCCGGGAGAGTCGTAAAAGGTTAAATATGACTGTTTCCCAATTTTAAGAATTTCGCCATGACCTTTAATTAAAATGCGATCTTCAGGTATTGGAATAATTGGATCAAATAACAGATTAAATTCATCACCGTATACTGATTTAGCACCAGCGATTAGTTTTGTGGGATCTGCCATATGTTTAGCCCCTCGAGGATGAACAATTAATTTTGCATTTCGACATTTTTCTAAAAGTAATCCTGCTCCACCGGCATGATCTAAATGGATATGTGTTACAATAATAAAAGCTATTTTTTCTAAAGGTATTTTGAGTTCTTCTAAGCCTTCTAAAATATGTGGTATTGAAGGACTTGCAGAGGGTTCAAAAAGGACAATCTTTTCATCCTGAAGAACATAGCAGCTTGTTCGTCCTTGCATTCCTAAGTCTAAACTGTCAATAATTGTAATTCTTTTGTCAACCGACTTTATGTATGCCAATCATAACACCCCTTTACACATTATGATTTGATTCAATTAATAAGCGTAGCAAGATTTTCGCAGGTGAATTCAGGATTTCTTTGGTAATCCATTCATACTTAGTGTAAAATTGATAAGGCACAAAGTAAAGATACATATTATTGAATCGTTGTTTAGTGGATAGAATGTATGGTAAAGTAAGAAAATATTAAATAAGAGGAATCAGTTATTGTTAACTCTTCCGGAAGGGGGATATTCTAGTGTCACAACTATTAGGTATCATTACAAGACTACAAAGTCTACAAGAAAATGCAGGTTCTGGTGAACCTTTACAACGTTTTTTTGAAGTTGAAGGAGAAAAACGCTGCAGTGTTAAATACTTTGATAAAAATAACACATTTGAATTAGAAGTTTTTCAAAAAGGTGAAAAACCTCAGTCCTATCAATTTGATAACATTGATATGATCGCAATGGAAATTTTTGATCTTCTCCAATAAGTTGGGTAACAAATTGTTGGTCGTTCAAAAAGAGTGTGTCTAGGTTTCGAGTTCTTAAATGAAGGAGGCAAAATGAGAAGAGACCCTAAGGTTATTTGTCCGTTTTGTCATCAACAGCAGCCACTTGCAAAAACATTGACAGCACAATCTAATCAAAATGTTATCTTTACGTGCTTACATTGTCATGAATCAATTCGTAACATTGTGACAAGTAAGGGAGAATAGCCATGCCATTTAGGTATGGCTATTTTTTATTTAGGCTGTTTTCGCAAACTTTGTTGATATTTACCAAGTAATGTGTTGTGGTTGATTGCAGCGAGAGATGCTCGCTTTTTAGCGAGGCGGGCGGTGAGCCTCCTCGGCGTTAACGCCTGCATAAGTCTCACCTGTCCCGCTGCTCTAAGCAGGAGTCTCACAATCTGCTCCAATCACCCTTAAATAGTTTTTGTTTTAAAAGCAACAATCTCTTAGAAATGAGCCTTTATTTATTTGGCTCTGTTAAATTAATATTGTTAATCGTGAGAATGGCTACGCTTGCCAAGCAATCAGCGAGCTCCTCGTCGCTTTGGTCCTGCGTGATCACCTTGCCTGCTTTTCCGCAGGATTCTCTGCCAATTGATAACATCATGATTTTGCGGATATTCACAATTATTGCCAATATTTGTGCTGGCTTAGGTAGTCAAAAATCTTCCAATTGATTTTGCTATTTAAGGAAAAAAGCAAAATACTCATATTTGAGATGTGTAAGTTTTATACAATACGGGAATTGAAAAAATGAAAGTGTTCATATTTCACATAACATCATACATATATTATATTAGGATGCTTTTAATCTGATGAAGGTTAAGCAAAAAGTAGATTAAGATAAAATGAAAGATGACAAGGAGATGTGACATGAACGAATCTTTCACCTTTTATAATGTCTCAGAAAAACAAATGACTTTTCCAGTTGTAATTGAGCGTATAAAAGGCTTTATCCAAAAAGATCCACGTTCAGAATATGTGCTGTCAATTGGCTCAGATTCACATGTTCATCAAACAGAGACAAAGTTTATTACAGCCATTCATCTTCATCGAAAGGGTAAAGGTGCTTGGGGTTGTTTGAAGAATTATTGTGTAAAACGTCCCGTTTTTAGTGTCCGGGAAAAAATCTCAATTGAAACGACACTTAGTCAAGAAGTGGCATATTTATTTACTTCAAAATATTTAGTCGATTTATCAGACTTATTAATTCCATTTACAGATGAAGGTGCCGATTTACTATTTGAAATCCATTTAGATATTGGAAGAAAGGGTATGACAAAGGAATTAATTCAGGAAATGACAGGAAGAATTGAAGCGATGGGTATTGAAGCTAAGATAAAGCCTGATTCGTATGCAGCTTTCAGTTATGCAAATCGGTATACAAGGTAATTTATATGAAAAAAGACTAATTTCATCATTGGAATTGGAGGCAATTAAGTGAAAGTAGATATAACAATGGATTTACTATCAACAGATGATCTAAAATTATTAGTTGAAATTTTGTTTAGACAACAATATGCAATTGAAATTATTTGCAGTGAACTGAACGATATTGAAGCAGGCTTAAAAAGCATGGATGATGAATCTTATAAACGACTTGTTTCATTATATGATCGGTTAAGGGTAAGATAATTTAAACACTTATCCAACTTGATAAGGCACGATCTTTTAATTAAAAGATACTCATATGGGTATCATTTTTTTACTTTGAAATATTACCCACAAAGGTTTTTATTAAAAAATCTTTGGGATTTTACTATTTGAATATAGAGATTAATTACGTTTTTTTTAATAATTCTATATAATATAAAGCGTTTTCATGTAAAAACGATAGAATATTATGATATGATAGAGTAGGAATTTCCATGACCTCTTTATTAGCTTAGACTAACTTAGATATTGATTTTTAGAGAGGAAGAATAAGATGATTAGTAAAGATATCGGTGATATTATGGATGCAACAATTAAAGATTTAATGATTCCTGGAGATAAAGTCGCACACGTACAAATAGGAAATAATTTAGAACACGCTTTACTTGTACTTACAAAGACAGGCTATACGGCGATTCCGGTATTAGACCCAACCTTCAAACTACATGGATTAATTGGTATGAATTTAATCATGGATAATCTTTTTGGGTTAGAGAGAATTGAATTCGAAAAGTTGGAAAATATGAAGGTCGAAGAAGTAATGAATACAGAAATACCAAGACTTTTTCTAAATGATTCTTTAGAAAAGGGTCTTGATCTTGTAGTGAATCATAATTTTGTCTGTGTTCAAAATGATGAGAATGTTTTTGAAGGGATTTTTACAAGAAGAGCAATTTTAAAACAATTGAAAAACCATAATGAAAAGTTAAAAAACAGTGACAATGTATAAATGTTAGAAACGGTGTTAATGATGAAGGCCTCATTGCATCGTTTTCTTTTTGAGAAAGTTCTTGAAACGTATTTTAACCAAAGGCGGTATTATTGTGGGTCAAGCAAAAATACATATCAAACCAAATCATAATAACATAGAGACAAAACGTCCTTATGTATTAGCAACGGTTATGCTAGCAATGTTTATGGCAGCAATAGAGGCCACAATTGTAGCGACAGCTATGCCTGCTATTGTATCTGAATTAGGTGATTTTTCACTTTATAGCTGGGTATTTTCTTCTTACCTATTAATGAATGCAGTAACCGTTTTAATATATGGGAAATTATCTGATTTATTTGGCAGGAAGCCTGTTTTAACAGTCGGTATCATTATTTTTTTAATTGGTTCATTACTATGTGGACTTGCTACTACTATGGAATGGCTTATTATTGCCCGATTTGTTCAAGGATTTGGTGCCGGCGCTGTCTTGCCAATTGCTTCAACAATAGTTGGTGACATATACACAAAGGAAGAACGTGCAAAAATTCAGGGTTTTTTATCGAGTGTTTGGGGAATCTCAGCAATTATGGGGCCTGCACTTGGAGGTTTACTAGTTGAGTATGTTAGTTGGAGGTTTGTCTTTTGGCTAAACATTCCATTAGGAATTCTCACAATTATTGGTTTATATCTCTTTCTACATGAAAATATTGAAAAAAGGAAGCCGCAAATTGATTATGTTGGTGCAGTTCTTCTTACCATGTCTATTACTACGTTTATGTTTATTCTTGTCGAGGGGGGCATACGCTTTGAGTGGCTTTCTATGCCAATCTTATTATTAGGGGCGTTTACTATCCTCTGCTTAATAGCGTTTGTCTTATATGAGAGAAAACTAGAAGAACCGATGATGCCTTTTGAGCTTTGGAGCGAACGGTCGATCTTAATTGCTAATCTTACTTCTCATACAACCGGCATTATTTTAATTGGACTATCGACCTTTTTGCCAACCTTTGTTCAAGGTGTTATGGAAGAAAAGCCGATTGTTGCTGGCTTAACACTAACGACAATGTCTATCGGCTGGCCAATTGCGGCTATGATTTCAGGTCGGACAATATTAACAATCGGCTTCCGAACAACATCGATCTTGGGTGGCATTTCACTTCTATGTGGAAGTGTCATCTTTATCTTATTATCAGGTACTAATAGTCCGCTTTTCGCTGCAACAGGTTCATTTTTAATTGGAGTTGGAATGGGCTTAACAACTACTGCATTTATTGTTTCTATTCAAAGTACGGTTGAATGGAGAAAAAGAGGTGTTGCAACTGCAACAAATATGTTTATGCGAAATGTTGGTAGTACGATTGGTGCTGCATTGTTAGGCGGTATATTAAACAGCAGGCTTTTAAATTATTTATCAAGTAAGGGGGCCTCTGAAGATCTAAATCTTGAATCTACAACAACATTGCTTGATGTCTCACAGCGTGGCAACCTAACGGAGGAAGCGAGAACATTACTACAAAATGGTCTTGAATTTGCTTTACACGATGTATTTTGGATTGTATTTGGATTTGCTCTTTTAAGTTTCATTTTGATTCTATTTTTACCAAAGAAAGATAAAGCTTTAGGCTGATTAATAATCAGTCTTTTTCCTATATAAATATGTCACTATCGATACAGGATTTTCTTTACATCAAATAAGAAGTAGTGAATACTTAATTAAAACTATAAGGAAAAAAGCAGGTGTATTATTTTGCAAACTTCAGAACTTCGGATGCTTGTCGTATTATCAGAGGAAATGAATATGAGAAAAGCTTCTGAACGATTATTTGTCTCACAGCCAGCGCTGTCACAACGATTACAATCGATTGAGAAGTCATGGGGATTTCAACTATTTATTCGTTCTCAAAAGGGACTTACTTTAACCCCTGCAGGAGAAAAAGTCATCTCTTTTGCACGAGAAGTTGTTTTTAATGAAGATAAGGTGAAAGAAGAAATCTTAGAATTAGAGGGAGAAGTACATGGAACATTAAAGCTTGCGGTAGCTTCCATTATTGGTCAAAACTGGCTTCCGAAAGTATTAAAGACGTATGTTAGAAAATACCCACATGCTAAAATTTCTCTCATAACTGGTTGGAGTAGTGAAATATTAAGAAGTATGTACGAGGATCATGTTCACATTGGTATTATTAGAGGTAATCCAGAATGGAAGGGAATGAAGGAACATCTTTTAACCGACACACTCTATTTAGTTGATACCGAAATAAGTCAAATTGAAGATGTACTTCATACAGAAAGACCATTTATTCAATTTAAGAGTGATTCTACTTATTTTCAGGATATTCAAGATTGGTGGCACCGAAAGTTTCAAACATCACCAAAACGAACAATTGTTGTTGATCAAATCGAAACATGCAAACAAATGGCTTTAAATGGGATAGGCTATGCTATATTACCATCTGTTACTTTAAAAGAGGATGAAAGGGAAATATTTAAAGTTCCATTATTAGATGAAGAAGGAAAACCGCTTAAACGAGATACCTGGTTAATTGGGTTTGAGACTTCATTTAAATTAAAACAAGTTCAAGCATTTATTGATATCGTAAAGGAACATAAACAACTAGAAAATACTTTTTAAAAATTCAAATAAACATAGCTTGTCAATCGTATGTTCGTCTGATACAGTAATGAAAGACTGAAATTAAGTTTAAGGAGGAAACATACATATGAAAATGATGGATGCAAATGAGATTATCTCATTCATAGGAAATAGTAAAAAATCAACACCTGTAAAGGTTTATGTTAAAGGAAATCTTGAAGGAGTAAATTTCGGTGAGTCAGCACAAACCTTTATTACAGGGAACACAGGAGTAGTCTTTGGCGAGTGGTCCGATATCCAAGAAGCAATAGAAACAAATAAAGGGAATATTGAAGATTATGTGATTGAAAATGATCGCCGTAATTCAGCGATTCCTTTACTTGATTTGAAAGGAATTAAAGCACGAATTGAGCCAGGTGCGATCATTCGTGATCAAGTTGAAATTGGGGATAATGCTGTTATTATGATGGGTGCTTCAATCAATATCGGCAGTGTTATTGGTGAAGGAACAATGATTGATATGAATGCTGTACTTGGCGGTCGTGCAACAGTAGGTAAAAACTGTCATATCGGTGCAGGGACAGTTTTAGCAGGTGTTATCGAGCCCCCATCCGCAAAACCAGTCGTTATTGAAGACGATGTTGTTATCGGAGCAAATGTAGTTGTTTTAGAAGGTGTTACGGTTGGAAAAGGAGCAGTTGTTGGTGCAGGAGCTATTGTTACAAAGGATGTAGAACCTTATACAGTTGTAACAGGTGCACCTGCACGTAAACTAAAAGATATTGACTCAAAAACAAAATCTAAAACAGAAATCATGCAAGAATTAAGACAATTATAAGTAAAGAGAAAGCGACTAAATTGCTTTAAGTAAATTTGGTGCTGATACATTAACAAAAAGGCGTGGATGCTAATCCACGCCTTAACTATAGGTGGGGTTTCAGATGTACAAAGAAAATCTAATTCAAATTCGCCGTGATCTTCATCGAATTCCTGAAATTGGCTTTCAAGAATATAAAACACAAGCATATTTATTAAGTATAATAAAACAATTTCCTGCAGAACGTATCGACATTCAGACTTGGAAAACAGGGATTTTCGTTTTAGTTAAAGGAACGAATCCTCGAAAAACAATCGGTTATCGTGCTGATATAGATGGATTACCGATCAATGAAGAAACAGAATATGAATTTCAATCAGAGCATCCTGGTTTTATGCATGCATGTGGTCATGATCTTCATATGACAATTGCGTTAGGGATTCTTTCGCATTTTGTAGAAAATCCAATCACAGACAATGTACTATTTTTATTTCAACCAGCAGAAGAAGGCCCTGGTGGAGCGGAACCAATGCTAAATAGTGAGATTGCAAAAACATGGAGACCTGATATTATTACCGCATTGCACATTTCACCTGAGCTTCCTGTGGGTACAATTTCAACAAAACCAGGCTTACTTTTTGCCAATACATCGGAATTATTTATTGATTTAAAAGGGAAAGGCGGACATGCAGCATTTCCACATACGACAAATGATATGGTTGTTGCGGCGTGTTCTCTTGTAAATCAGCTCCAAACGATTGTCGCACGAAATGTTGATCCACTAGATAGTGCAGTCATAACAGTTGGAAAAATAACTGGTGGGACGGTTCAAAATATTATTGCTGAAAATGCAAGACTAGAAGGAACGATACGGACGCTTTCAATACAGTCAATGGAAAGAGTAAAAGAAAGAATCGAAGCACTCGTTAAAGGAGTGGAGATAGGATACTCTTGTAAAGCAACGATTGATTACGGAGCGATGTACCATCAAGTATTTAATGAAGAAACATTAACAACTGAATTTATGGAATTTACAGCAGGAAACACAGATTATAATGTTCAATTGGCAAAAGAAGCCATGACAGGAGAAGATTTCGGTTATATGGTTGATCAAATTCCGGGGTTTATGTTTTGGTTAGGTGTTGACTCTTCCTTCGGTTTACATCATGCGAAGCTAATGCCTGCTGAGGAAGCAATCTTTGTTGCAGTAGACGTTATGACTAAGTATATTTCTTATAAGGCAAATCAACAGATTTAAAGTATATTTTATCCATCCATGTACACAATACATGTAGGAGGTGGATAAACAATGCCAAAAATCGGTGTGGAACATTCATTAACAGACGTAACTGCTGCTTTACAACAAAAAGGCTATGATGTTGTCCAATTAAACAACGAAAGTGATGCACAAGGATGTGACTGCTGTGTGATCACTGGACAGGATGCCAATGTTATGGGAATTTCAAATGCGGTGACACCTGGTTCTGTCATTCAAGCAAGTGGTTTAACTGCTGATCAAATTTGCCAACAAGTTGAAAGTAAAATGAATCGTTAAGATGAAAAAAGGCTGTCCTAAAAGACAGCTTTTTTCATTTGGATAAAATTTAACGGAGCGTTTTATAAGCATATTAGGTGAATTTTACAATCGAGATAGGGAATAATGAATTTTGTTATAGTCATTATTAAAAATCTATATCTAAAGTAATTATTATCTAAAATTGACTAAAAAGGAAGCTTGTCCTATAATTAACGATGTATTAAGGACGACGTGTATAGAGAATGACTTATTTCATTCTCAATTAGAAATGCCAAATAATTTGGCTGAAAACTATTAGGAGGGATACATAATGGCAGAACGTATGGTAGGAAAACAAGCCCCACGCTTTGAAATGGATGCAGTATTTACGAATAAAGAATTTGGAAAAGTAAGTTTAGAAGAAAACATGAAAAACGATAAATGGACAGTACTTTTCTTCTATCCGATGGATTTCACTTTCGTTTGTCCAACAGAAATTACTGCAATGAGCGATCGTTATGATGAATTCGAAGATTTAGATGCAGAAGTAATCGGTGTATCTACTGATACAATTCACACTCATTTAGCATGGATTAAAACAGATCGTAAAGACAACGGCTTAGGAGATTTAAAATATCCTTTAGCAGCTGATACAAACCATGTTGTATCACGTGAATATGGTGTGTTAATTGAAGAAGAGGGTGTTGCTCTTCGTGGATTATTCATCATTAACCCAGAAGGTGAACTACAATATGCTGTTGTTAACCACAACAATATTGGACGTAGTGTCGATGAAACATTACGTGTCCTTCAAGCACTTCAAACTGGCGGACTTTGCCCTGCAAACTGGAAGCCAGGTCAAGCTACACTTTAATTAATTGAAGACAGGATTTAATAAAAGCGGCTGACAAAGGAAAAATGTCAGCCTTTTTTAACATATGTAAAAATTCTTTTTTGGATTTATTTATGCATATATGCAGCAATTCCTATGACGTTAAAAAATGACCAAGACAGGGTAATGGGAAGTGTTCTCCCACTAAGTTTGATATACCGAGAAGTGTTAAGGGAGTTTGACCTCAAATGCCTTGATGAGGATAAAAAGATTCCAGTCACGAGAAAGCCATTATTATTCTCATTTATTATATGGAGGTAAGATGATGAAATTAAGAGAACCTATGCCTGAACTTACTGGTGCAACTGAATGGTTAAACGGAGAAGTTACAAGGGAGGAGCTAATTGGTGAGAAGCCGACTCTCATTCATTTCTGGTCAATTAGTTGTCACTTATGTAAAGAGGCAATGCCTCAAGTAAATGAATTCCGTGATAAATATAAAGATAAATTAAATGTTATCGCTGTACATATGCCTCGTTCAGAAGATGATTTAAACATTGATGACATTAAAAAAATTGCGGCAGAACACGATATTACGCAGCCGATCTTTGTAGATAGTGAGCATAAATTTACGGATACGTTAGAAAATCAATATGTACCTGCTTACTATGTATTTGATAAAGAAGGAAAATTACGTCATTTCCAAGCGGGTGGAAGCGGCATGAAGATGCTAGAAAAACGTGTGAATCGTGTGTTAGCTGAACTTGAAAATGCTGAATAATCGATTCTTTAATAAAGTCGGTTGCCGTATGTGGCAACTGGCTTTTTTAAAAATTTAAGGGCTTTTTTGTTAAAATCTCCTTGGCGTTTTTTAAGTAAAATGGTATAACTTTTACAAGTATTACGTGTAGAATGAATGTGAGAGGGGAAAATCATTTTGCATAACATAGTGGGAGTATTATTAGCAGGCGGAGAATCAAGGCGATTCGGACAACCTAAAGCTTTTGCAAAATTTAAAGAACTCACGTTTTGGGAGCACTCGTATGATGCCATGAAAAATATAACGGATCGACAATTAATCATTAGTCATCCAGCTTTAGTTGAACGATTTAGAGATGATTCACTATGCCAGGTATTCACTGATAATGAAGAAGTAAAAGGCAAGGGACCATTAGCGGGAATTTATACGGCAATGGAAATTGAAAATGCCGAATGGTTTGTTGTTTTATCCTGTGATATTCCATATATTAATGAAAAAACGATTCAGACCTTACTGGATTTAAGACATCAAAATGTAAAAGCAGTAATCCCAAATATAAAAGGGAAACTTCATCCGCTAATCGGAGTTTATCATAAGTCAATTCTTTCGATTATTTCGAAACAACTTGAAAATCATGAGCATAAAATGATTTCGCTACTTGAAAAAATCGCAGTGTTATATGTCTCTGAAAATGATATCGATGTCGATCTAAAAAGCTTTTCTAATATTAATTCACAAAAGGATTACTTACAATTAGGAATAGATGAAAATAAAACAGATTATTAAATGAATACACATTACAAGAATCATGAAGATTGGGTGGTTTTATGGTGGAGAAGAGGAAACCAATTGCGGTAAAGGATGCAATTGAAAAGGTATTGGGTTTTTCAAGGGTTGGACAAATTGAACATGTTGCTTTACAAGAAAGTTACGGAAGATTCTTAGCGGTAGATTTAGTTGCAGATCATGCTGTACCTCCATTTGACCGCTCTCCATATGATGGATTTGCTATTCGTTCAATTGATACAATCTCTGCAAGTGCTGATCTTCCAGTTGAATTTGAAGTCATTGACGAAATCGGGGCAGGTTATGTAAGTGATCATTTATTAGGAGAAAGGCAAGCGATTAGAATTATGACTGGTGCGCAAATACCTAATGGCTGTGATGCTGTTGTGATGTTAGAATTGACAAAAGTGTCCAAGAGAAATGATAAGGTGTTCATGTCTATCAAAAGACCATTTAAAAAAGGGGATAATATTTCTTTTGCTGGTGAAGATACACTAAAAGGCAGTACGTTGGTGAAAAAAGGTGCTTATATTACCCCGGGAATCGTCGCGTTACTTGCAACCTTTGGTTATGATACAGTACCTGTTGTTTATAAACCTCGTATTGGAATTATTGCGACAGGCAGTGAGCTTTTAGATGTAAGGGAAACGTTAGTGCCTGGAAAAATTAGAAATAGTAATTCATTTATGATTGAGGCACAATGTCGTAGAGGCGGAGCGAAACCAATCTATTTTGGAAAGTTAATGGACAACCTTGATGAATGTTTTCTTGCAGTACAGAATGCACTTCGAAGCGTTGATTTTCTAATCACAACTGGTGGCGTATCAGTTGGGGATTATGATTATTTACCGGAAATTTACAAACGATTGGGTGCGAATGTTTTATTTAATAAAGTGGCGATGCGACCAGGAAGTGTTACAACAGTTGCAGAGGTAAACGGAAAATTATTATTTGGTCTTTCTGGGAATCCATCTGCGTGTTATGTTGGTTTTGAATTATTTGTCAGACCAATCGTGCGCACATTTTTACATAATGAGCGCCCGCATTTACAGAAAATAAAAGCTGTTTTAGGAAAAGACTTTTTAAAACCAAATCCGTTTACTAGATTTGTTAGAGGGCAGCTTACATTTTCTGATGGGAAAATCTCAGTTTCGCCTGTTGGATTAGATAAATCAAATGTTGTTACATCACTTGCAGATGCAAATGTATTTATCGTTTTGCCTGGTGGATCTAGAGGCTATCAAATGGGGGATATGGTTGATGTGTTGCTAATCGAGGATCAAACAGGAAGTGAGACATCATGGGCAGAGTCTTTCAAGTAGTTGGTTATCAAAATAGCGGAAAAACGAGCTTTGTGGTCGATTATATCAAGGCGGCTGTTAAGCAAAATTTAAAAGTTGGAACAATTAAACATCATGGTCATGCCCAAGCGCTTGAGTTTAAAGATCAGGATAAGGATACAGGAAAGCATCGTCAGGCAGGTGCATATGTTTCACTTGTAGAAGGAAATGGGTCATTTGTGCTTACCTCTGAAAAATTATCCTTATCCTTACAACAGTTGATATCATTTTATAATCTGATAGATTTAGACATCATAATTATCGAAGGGTTTAAGTCTGCCCTCTATCCAAAAGTTGTCCTTATTAGGTCGATTGAAGATTTACCGATATTAAATAATGTTCATAACATTTACTGTATCGTTACTAATATAAATCTTCCTTTAGAGCTGACGAAACGATACAAAGTCTTTAATGATTCAAAGGAAAGTATTGATTGTTTATTACTAAATAAAGTAGGTGATGTAATTGGATAAGTCGTTGTTTGAGATTGTAAATAAACCAATATCAATAGAAGCTATAACAAAAAAAGTCATCCGAAATGAAGCTGGAGCAGTTACTACTTTTGTTGGAACTGTTCGAGAATTTACGTATGGTAAGAGAACATTATCGCTAGAATACCAAGCGTATGAAAAGATGGCTGTAAAAATGCTGGAACAGATTGGTAAAGAAATAAACGAAAAATGGAAGGATGCGAAGGTAGCGATAACACACCGAGTCGGCAAATTAGCAATCTCTGAAATTGCTGTTGTTATTGCGGTTTCCACTCCTCATCGTAAAGATGCTTATGAGGCGAATGAATATGCAATCGAACGGATCAAACAAATTGTTCCAATCTGGAAAAAAGAGATCTGGGAAGACGGTGAATCATGGATCGGTGATCAATTAGAAAAAATACCATATCCAGAAGGAAAACCATTGAAAGGAATGTGAACTATGATAAAAGTTTTATTGTTTGCGCATTTACAAGAAAAAGCCGGCCAAGAAAGCTTAGAAATTGATCGTTCTCCAATGACGGTAGAGGAGTTAAAAGATTTAGTCGGTACAAAATATGAGTTAGGAACATTAAACCATGTGATGGTAGCAGTGAATGAAGAATATGCATTAGATGATGATATCATTCATTCAGGTGATGTTGTTGCCTTGATACCACCAGTAAGTGGAGGGTAATGAAAAAGTAAACTCTCATCTTTCCGTTTTTACAATAAATGCGTTTACATTTGACAATTGTTAATTAGTAGTTTAAAATGATAAAAGTGCTTATTAATAGTAGTTCACTATTTAGTGCTCTGTGAATGATATATTATCTTGATGGGACTTAAATGTCATGTTTCATAGTTAATAGTTAGATACGTATGATCAATTCACGCTGGCACGGACTAGGAGCCGTAAGGACGAAAGAGAGGTAGGGCTTTCGTTGTTTTGAGGTTTTGCAATTTCAATAATAGAATATATAAAAAATAAATAGATTACATGTTTATTTTGTATAAACAAATATGGAGCTATATAATTCACATATTATAAAGATTATCTACTCTATACTTGATATTCTCTATAATATGTGAATTCTTATTTACCGTGTAAATAGTAGTAACATATTAAAAAATCTTTGGAGGTTTCTCTCATGAAAACGACTGGTACTGTTAAATGGTTTAATTCAGAAAAAGGTTTCGGATTTATCGAAGTTGCAGAAGGAAACGATGTATTCGTTCACTTTAGCGCTATTACTGGTGAAGGATTTAAAACGTTAGAAGAAGGTCAAAAAGTTGAATTCAACATCGTTGAAGGAAACCGTGGCCCTCAAGCTGAAGACGTTGTAAAATTATAATAAGCATAGACTGACTATCAAAAGAATGATAGTCAGTCTTTTTTAATTGTTTAGGAAGCTATTAAAATGTAATGTGTTACATGAGAGAGTGAGAAAGCGAGACTCTAGCTGTCTATTCTCGTGTGCTATTTCACTTACTGCTCTGTTAAGCTTGCAATTGGTACACTTTTCTCTTCTTGAGGATTAGTAAGTGGGTAAATTCGTGCTGTTCCTTCATCTTCATTTACATGTTGGATATAGATAGCCTCACCTTGATATTGCACATTAACCATCTCGGCTAATTGTGAAATTTCCTTCGCTCTTGTAATGTTCAAGTCATTTCCTCCTTTGTTAATGTTCATTCCTATGGTATCAATATTACATTATCCAAATGAAGGATAAACATACGTTGTATATGCTGTGAGAATGAATTTTTTTTTAGGAAAAAAATAATTATTTGCTCTGTTGGCTGCTTATGTTATCTTGTAAAAAGAGAATTAATCAAGGAGGATTAGCAATTGATCAGTTCGATCATTTTATTATCGTTTTTTATCTTTTGTCTCTGCATTTTTTTTCGTTATGATCAAAAGTCGATTATTGGAGCATCCTTCGACGCTGCTTTTGTTGAATCCTTTCTCCGTAAATTTGGTGGAAGTACTTTATCACACCTGCTATTTCTAAAGGATAAACAAGTATTCATTGCCCAAGATGATTCTGTCCTTATTTCTTATAGGCAAAAGGGAAATAAATATATTGTCCTTGGCGATCCGATTGGGGAGGAAGTGCTCTTTGAATCTGGATTAGATGAATTTATTGCTGCGGTTAATGAGCGACGAGGTAGGGTTATATTTTATCAAACTAGTGATAGATTTATGACTTACTTCCACGATCGGGGCTACAGGTTTTTTAAAATTGGTGAAGAAGCAAAAGTCTGCTTGAAAAGTTTTACAATAGAAGGAAAGAAAGCTGCAAAGTTACGTTCAACAAAGAATAAATTTACTAGAGAAGGGTATGTCTTTTCGGTCGTATATCCACCCTTTAGTTCAGATTTATTGGAAGAATTGAAATCTGTCTCAGACGAATGGTTAGCGGAACGCCATGAAAAAAGTTTCTCGGTTAGTTCGTTTCAAGAGGACTATGTTAATCGTTTTATGGTTTCGTTGTTACGAAATCCTGAAGGGAAAATTGTCGCGTTTGCTAGCCTGCCAACTGATAAGAAGCCATATGAAACAATCAGTATTGACTTAATGCGGTATACAAATGATTGTCCTGCTGGTGCTATGGATATGGTTTTTACCTCAACGATCCTGTGGGCAAAGCAAAAGGGGTTTATTTCATGTAGTTTAGGGATGTCGCCATTATCAAATGTCGGAACAAATAAGGATGCACATTTTAAAGAAAGATTAGCGAGGTATGCCTTTTTAAACGGGTGTAAATTTTACAATTTTAAAGGCTTGCGCAGCTATAAAGCGAAATTTGCTAGTGATTGGAGCCCGCGATATCTTGTTTATAAGAAATCATTGTTAATCATATTAGTGTTACAGCTTCTTTTGATTGTACGAAAAGAACCTAAACCTGCACAGTTGATTTTTGTGAAAAAGGTTTTTAGGGACAAAAAGGCAATATAAATAATGAAAAAAGGACTATCTTCATTTATATAAAAATGAAGAGACCCCCGAAAGTTAGAGTTTTATATTAAGCAACTAATTGGCTGGTATGGATACGGTATTGAACCGGACTCATGCCTCCCAATTTTTGTTTTATACGCTTATTATTATAATAATTGATATATCTCTCAATTTTCTGTTTTAATTCCTCAAATGTGCATAGTGCTTCTCCATAATACATTTCTTGTTTCATTAATCCAAAAAAGTTCTCCATCGGTGAATTATCTAAACAATTTCCTTTTCGTGACATACTCTGGAAAACTTTATTTTCCTTGAGTTTTTTCACCCATTTTTTATGTTGATAATGCCAGCCTTGATCAGAATGCATAGTAGTTCTGTATTTTGAATTTTTCACAATTTCTAGTGTTTCTTCTAGAGGTTCTAGGACTAAATCTAGTGTTGGGTGACTACTTATCCCATAAGATAGAATTTCGCTATTGAACATATCCATGAATGGATTAAAAAAAAGTTTTCCATCAGAACACTTAAATTCTGTGATATCTGTTGTTATTTTTTGATGGCATACATTTGTGCGAAAACGGCGATTAATAAGGTTCTTGGCGACAGTTCCAATATTCCCTTTGTAAGAACTATACTTGCGTGATTTTCGTGTAAACTTATTTCCTTTGAGTCCGAGTTTCTTCATAATTCGTTGAACCTTTTTGTGATTTACTTTTAATTGACGGTTTTTCAATTCTAAATGAATACGTCGGTAACCGTAATTGCCGTCATGGTCCTCGAATATGGATTGAATACATTCTTCAAGATTTTGATCGGGATTCTCTTCCTTCATTCGCTTTATATGATAGTGATACGAAGATTCAGGAATATCAACTATCTGTAGAACATCTTTTAATCGGAATTTTTCTTTGAGTTCGAATGATAACGCTGCTTGTGCTTTTCTAGATAGCTTTCCGGATCCATCTGAAAAGCTTGTAACTTTTTTAAGTATTCTACCTCTAAGCGAAGAAGTTCATTTTCTTTCTCCAATTTTTGTTCGTACGTCATTTCTTTTTCTTCTGCAGGAATTTTACTTTTTTGGTTCTTGGATTTATCAGACATGGGCGGTCTCCCTTTCGCTCTATCCAGGGCTTCAGTGCCACCTTCCAAAAAAGCTTTCTTCCATGAAGCTATTATTGGAGGATTTGTTAACCCAAATTGAAGGGCAGTTTCCGTCTCTGAAGAACCTGTACTATTCATAAAGCTTAATACATCCAGCTTGAATTGAACAGGATATGTTTCCTTATACTTCTTCCTCATCAACCCATCTATCCCAAATTTCTCGTATACTTTTACCCACCGCTTAATTGGAGAACTGCTTTTTATATTATGTTTCTTTGCCAAAAGGTCATATCCTAATTTCCCTTCTAGATACTCTTTTACGAGCATTAACTTAAATTGCTCACTATATTTAGTCATAAAAATACACCCCAAATGTTAGATTTCACTCTAACTTTTGGGGTGCATTACAAAATGGAGTTAGTCCTTTTTGTTTATTTTTCTACAATTGTTCAATAAGCTGTTGGCAATAATCTTTAATTTCTTCTTCTTCCTCTTCTTCTAATGCAAAGTCGAAAATGCGTCCTGTTGTATTTTCGATAAAATCATATTGAGCAATTTTTGTTTTATCATCTTCCACTACATATATTAGCTTTAGTTTAATACCGTGCTCACTATAAAGCTCATCTTCCTCATCAATCACTAATGAAAGGAAGATTTCGTAACGATCTCCGGAAAGGATGCCGAAAGGATCATCTAATTTTTCGATTGTTGATTCAACTATATTCATCATTTATTACCTCGTTTCTTTACATCCATAAAAAAATGAAATGAAAAATTCGTTGTTCATATTGCGTAAGTTGTTATTCATCCCATTTCTTTTCATAGTTATTATATCCTTTTTGCATATAACAAGCCAACAATGAGGAGTGAAAGGAAAGATTGTGAATGAAAGCTTAACTCACTATTGTTAATGTATGTTATATTTTCTAACATAAAATTATCAGAAACTTATAAAAATAGGTTGACACTTTAAAAATATCGTATAGAATAGTAAATAAGAACGAGATGTTATATTATCTAACATCTTAAGTCATGAAATTGAACAGGGGAGGAAACGGGATGGACGCGACTTTTTTAATGAATAGCCTTTGGGTTATGCTAAGTGCAGTTTTAGTTATTTTTATGTTAGGTGGATTTATCTTACTAGAGGCTGGTTCTACTCGAATGAAAAACGCTGGACATATTGCAGGTAAAACGATTTTTACTTTTGGTCTTGCCTCACTTGTTTTCTGGGCAATAGGATATGCTTTTATATTTGGAGGTAACGGAAACTTTTTTGTAGGATTAACTGATTTCTTTTATTCAGGAGAGCAAGCGGAAGGTGCGGCGTTATCTACACCAGTATTCTTTTTATTCCAATTAGCATTTGCGGGAATTTCGATAACAATCGCTTTAGGTGGGTTTGCAGAAAGAGCGAAGTTATCTGTATATTTATTCTTCACGATATTATTCTCAGCTCTTGTATATCCTGTTATCGCACATTGGATCTGGGGCGGAGGATGGTTAGCTGAACATGGAAAACAAGATTTTGCTGGCTCGACAGTTGTTCATTTAACTGGTGCGATGGCAGCTTTTGCGGCAACCATCCTACTAAAACCACGTATTGGAAAATATAATAAAGATGGTTCAGCAAATAATATTCAAGGACATAACCAAGTCTACACTGCTTTAGGGGTATTGATTTTATGGATCGGTTGGTTTGGATTTAATGCAGGAAGTACTGTTTCCGTTGATAATGGTTTCTTCGGCTTTGTTGCTCTAAATACAAATTTAGCAGCAGGAGCTGGAGCGGTTGCAGCACTTATTATTTCTTGGATGGTATTAGGTAAGTCAGATGTTCCGACGATGTTAAATGGAGCTTTAGCAGGTCTAGTTGCCATTACTGCTTCATGTGCATTTGTTGATACATGGGCAGCAGTTGTCATTGGTTTTATAGCGGGTATTTTAGTATTCTATAGTGCAAGATTCTTTGAAAAGAGAAAAATTGATGATCCAATCTTTGCATTATCAGTCCATGGTGTTGCTGGTGTTTGGGGAACATTATCAACTGGTTTCTTTGCAACACCTGAGCTTGCGACAGTTGGTTTACCAGGATTATTCTACGGTGGCGGATTCACACAACTTGGCGTACAATTAATGGGAGTAGTATCATCTGGAGCATATGCATTTGTTGTATCATTTGTGCTTTTAGCTATTGCGAAAAAACTTTTAAGTGGATTACGTGTTACTGAAGAAGAAGAAGTGATGGGTTTAGATATAAGTGAACATGGAAGCTATGGATACCCTGAGGTGTTTGCTTCAAAAGAACAAAATGTTGGCTCATAAGCACGAATCTTATCCAGAATTACTCATTATGACTAAGGGTGAGGAAGTGTCTCACATGCATGGTGAATTTGAATCATATGATTCAATAAAAAAGTGGAAAGATGAACATATCCTCAAATTTGCACTAGATACAAAAGGGTTGAACGACTTTCATGATGAAATGATGAGGAGTGCTAGTAAACTAGCACTCTTTCAGCTTGAACAGGAATTTGGTAAACCGCCATGTAAGTACACATGGTTTGTTATGGGCAGCGGGGGAAGGATTGAACAGGGAATTATCAGCGATCAAGATCATGGGTTAATATATGAGGATCATACTGAGGAAGCGAGCAACTATTTTAAAAAGCTGGGAGAAGAGCTTTCAAGAGGGCTCTATCATATTGGATATCCTTATTGTGAAGGAAAGATTATGAGTTCAAATTCAATGTGGTGTAAATCAATTGTAGATTGGAAGAATCAGCTTTTAAAGTGGATGGAAGATATGAGTTGGGAATCCATCCGCTATTTACAAATTTTTTACGATTCCAGGACACTCGTAGGTGAAAAAGATTTTGTGGATGAATTGAAATATAGAATTTTTCAATATCAAAAGCAACATCCTATGCTTTTACAGCGTTTTATGGACAATATCCAGCATATTAAACATTCTGTTGGTCCTCTTGGACAGCTATATGTTGAGCCAAGTGGTAAGTATGAGGGATGTATCGATTTGAAAAAGGCTGCATTTTTACCATATGTTAATGCCATCAGGCTATTGGCAATAAAAGAAGGTATTGAAGAGACGTCTACACTTGAGCGATTTGATTGTTTATGTGAAGGCGAAGCCTATCGTGAAGAGTTACTTTATTATAAACAAAATTTTGAAAAGCTACTTGAATATAGATGCATTTTGTTCAAAAATGCAGATTCATATGATGATGTACATTACCTAAATATTAAAAACTTGTCTAAATTCGAAAAAAGAGAAATAAAAAACATATTGCGGGATGGGAAGAAACTGCATCAATATGTTCAAGGGATAATAGATAAAGGGTGTTATAATAAATGACATTTGACCCGTTTTTTTTTATGAAAGGTATTCAAGGAAAGTTTGGTACATCACCGGTTGGCCAAAGTCAGCAGCATGTCGCATATTTGAGGCAAATTCAACGTGAAATGCGAGTGGAAGAAACGCTGCACATTCCATTAACTGAATTAAAAGTGGTTGTATTTGATTTAGAGACAACTGGCTTTTATCCAGACCAAGGCGATCAGATAATTTCAATTGGAGCAATAAAGGTAAAAGGTGATGAAATCAAAGAAGAAGAGACATTTTATTCACTAATTCGCGCAGAGAAATTGTTATCCAAAGAGATTGTCCAACTAACTGGAATATCTGATCAGCAATTAAGAAGTGCTCCACCATTATCTGAAGTGCTATTTCAATTTTTTCAGTTTGTGCAAGACTATACGTTGGTAGCTCATCATGCAAATCATGAAAAATCATTTCTTCAATATGCGTCCTGGAAACTTTATCGTGCACCATTTAAACATCGCTTAGTTGATATGTCTTTTTTATACCGAATTGCAGAGCCGGCTGAGAAGATCATCACTTTAGAGGAGTGCTGCGAACATAACGGTATTCCTATCATCGGAAGGCACCATGCGCTTAATGATGCAAAAATGACTGCAG
Source organism: Metabacillus sediminilitoris (assembly GCF_009720625.1). NCBI lineage: Bacteria > Bacillati > Bacillota > Bacilli > Caryophanales > Bacillaceae > Metabacillus > Metabacillus sediminilitoris. The sequence continues at coordinate 3,856,065 of NZ_CP046266.1, read as the reverse complement.
AACTTTGGTGTTTGTATGTAAATAAGCTGAAGCAAATTGGGTGTGAATCGCTGAAGGACCTTTATGAACGGTATGCAAAAGTATGATATATGCAAGATAATGAAATAGGATAACGAAATGAGGCAGTGTAAAAAGGCCTTTTTTCGCTATCCTTTTTCGTTTAAGTAATACATATAAAACTGAATTTTATGAATATAAAATAAGTTATTTTCATCGTGATGCAAACATAGTAAGATTATACTAATATATGAATCATTTGAAAAATCTAAATATGAAAAAAGTTTGATTAATCATATAGTGGGACCTCTATAAACAGGAGAATGAGTCGATACGATGATCAGATTATTTTCACAGAAAAGGGGATTACATCTTGAAATACATGAAAAAATTGCATAATAGCTTAACGATTAGAATGAAGTTGATTATCGCTATTGTGCTGCTCTTATTAGTGCCAAGTGTGTCAATCGGACTTATTTCCTATCATTCGGCAAAAACGGAAATGGAAAACAGTATGTTTCAAACAGCACATGAGAGTGTACAATTGATCAATACTTCACTAATAAATCAATTAGATCCAATTAAAGGAGATGTTGATTATTTTGCTAAAACGGCCAAAACAGCTTATGCATCAATTAATTCAGAAGATATAGAAACGATTAAACAGAGATTTAATCAATACATTAAAACAAAGCAAGAAGCACAAGCAATTTACATAGGGTTCGAGACAGGCGATTTAATCATTTCACCTCCTGCCGAGCTACCAGAGGATTTTGATCCAAGAGAGCGGCCTTGGTATAAGTTGGCGATGGAAAATAAAGGTGAAGTTGTTATAACAGATCCATATATCGATGTAAATACAAACGAGGCATCTGTTACCTTTGCTAAAGTATTAGATGACGGTTCTGGTGTTGTCGGAATCGATATTAATATAACTGCTTTGGGTGAGTTAACAAGTCAAGTTAAGATTGGTGAGAATGGGTATATAACCATAATTGATAATACGAAATCATATATAGTCCATCCTACAGATCAGGGTGAAGAGGCAACTGGCGATTGGGTGAAAACACTATTTGAAAGTGAGAATGATCGTTTTTCATATACATTCAACGGTTCAAGTAAAGTAATGGATTTTATGACAAATGAATTAACTGGATGGAAGATTGCTGGAACGATGTATTCAAGTGAGATTGATCATGCAGCACAGGAGATCTTTAACAAAACAATCATTGTGATAGTTGTCTCACTACTATTAGGCGGCTTTGTTATTTTTTGTATTATTAAGTTTATCCTTAATCCGATAAGATCACTTGTAATATCAGCTGAGCGAATTAGTAATGGAGATTTAACAGAGGAAATTAGTAGTGATTCTAATGATGAAGTTGGCATGCTGACCAAAAGCTTTAAAAATATGGTTGATAATCTGCGGACAGTTATTATGAATTTACAAACGGCATCTGAACGTGTTAGTTCCTCCTCAGAGGAATTGATTGCAAGTGCAGACCAAACAACGATAGGAACAAAGCAGGTTACAGAAGTCATGCAGCAAGTAGCAGTAGGTGCTGAAAATCAAACAACACAATTAGAGGCAAATACTCAAGCACTTGAAGAAGTCCTTCACGGTGTATTGCTAATTGCAGGAAGCTCTTCAAATGTTTCTGAAATGGCTCATGAAACGGTGAAAGAAGCAGAGATAGGTGCAAAGTTTGTAAAAGACAATCTTGAACAAATGAAATTCATCCATGAATCAGTGACTGAATCGAATAAAGTTATTCGATCATTGTCGAATCGATCAAAAGAAATTGGGAAAATCCTTGATGCAATATCTGACATTGCTGCCCAAACAAATTTACTTGCACTAAATGCAGCAATTGAAGCGGCTAGAGCCGGTGAGCATGGAAGGGGATTTGCAGTTGTTGCAGATGAAGTAAGGAAATTAGCTGAACAATCTCAAGAATCGGCCGGTCAAATTTCAACGATCATTTCTTCTATTCAACAAGATACAACAAAGTCTGTTGATATCATGAACGATGTTTCTAAAAATGCAAAAGATGGTCTGGCTATTTCAACCGAAACATCTGAAAAATTTGATGCTATTATGATTAGCATGAACGCAATGACACCACAAATTGAAGAAGTTTCAGCAACTGTTCAGCAAATGTCTGCTGCTATTCAAGAAGTGAGTGCTTCTGCGAACGAGATTACAATTATTGCCAAAGAAAGTTCGGCGACTTCAGAGGAAGTAGCAGCGACGACAGAACAACAGTTAGCCTCAATGGAGGAAATTACTCTTGCTGCTAAATCTTTAACAACAATGGCTGAAGAACTGCAAGCCCTTATAGAGAAGTTTAAAGTATAAGCAAATGAATTTATGATAAAGAGGCAGCGATTAATGTTGCCTCTTTAATTATCCGTATTTGTTGGAAAATTCTTATAATGGAATTTGAAATTTGGTATGATTTACATATAAATGGTTGATTTTATTGTCATTTTAGTTTATTTAACTATTTCTTTATAAATCCGAAAATGAAAGGATAAGTGAAAAATGAATCATATTAAGACAGCTGTTATTGAGGATGCTTCAGAAATACTTGCATTGCAAAAAATAGCATATAAAAGTGAAGCTGAAGCAGCAGGTGATTACACGATTCAACCAATGACGCAAACACTGGAGGGTTTAGAAAATGAATTTAATCGTTATCTCGTTCTAAAATATATCCACAATGATAAAATAATTGGTTCAGTAAGGGCAAACGCGGCAGATGGAACATGCAGGATAAGTAAATTAATGGTCCATCCAGATTTTCAAAATAAGGGAATTGGAAAAGTCTTAATGAAAGAAATTGAAAGTAAATTTATAAATAAACGGTATGAACTTTTTACTGGCAGTCAAAGTTTAAAAAATATTTCATTTTATGAAAAGTTAGGTTATCAAGCTTTTAAAACGGAGAAATTAGATAGGGAGGAGACAGTATTTGTCTTCATGGAAAAACGGAACGTGAAAAGGGCCTGACATATTATCAAGTCAGGCCCACATCTTTCGTTTTTTTAATCAAAATGAGATCATGCATATAATTTGATTATCTTTTTAGAGAAAATAATTTTAAGATAGGATGTTTTTTCTTATCAATGATTTTTACCTCATTCATAATCAAATCATCTTCGTGGTCTGCTAACCATTTCTTTAGTTCATATTTATCATGACAATTCGTTAAATAGGTTTGGCCGCCTTTTCCAACGGCACTAACAACAAATCGATGAGTTGTTTTTCCCATAGCTTCCACCCTTATTAAAATTTCATGAGAATCAGTTGCACTTAAATTCACTGTAATATTCAAAGCATGTAAGTAAACAATCTATAAATCTTAAATAATCAGAAACTGACAAATTATTATTTTGTGCTTTCTATCATTTTTTCGAAATTTTTATCCAAAATAAATACCTCAATTCGTTCACCTGTCTTTGTACTAATATCACTGTGAGAGGAAAGAACCTTACAACCAGTATATTCTTCAACAATTTTTTCATAATCATTACTGTACATTTCACGAAGAAGTGCACGCATTTTTTTTACTAGTTTTTTTCCTGAATCACGATTCACAAGGTGCTTTTCTTCAACTGTCAGAACACCTTTGAAACGAGTAATCAACATATCACTAATAATATACGTTTTTGCTTCCTGTGGGCCCCTGCCGATTAGATCACGCTGGAACTTAATAAATGCTGCACTGATTTCAGACTCTAATTTCTTTTTGGATTGTAGCATATTGCCTCCGTTACATTTCTGTAATTTATGGGATTTATCATAATGTCCAAATGAAGATCTTGTCAATATAATTTTATTATCTTGCAAAATATATAGTATTATAAAGAAAAATAGAGCATGGTGTATTTAATTTAGGAAAATGAAGGTAAATCGATGAATTTAGTTGTTTTTGGTTATTGTTTGGGGTTTACAACGAACAAAAGCGAGCGTAAAATAATCCTGATCAATAACAAATTCATAACAGTCTAATCTCAAGAAATTGAGAACGGAGGACCCATTTTTTTGGGGTTAATTCTGCAAATGCAGAAGGGATGTGATACTCTTTCGCCATCCTACCCGTCAGCTAACTTCGTCGGCTAAAGCGAAGGAGGTCATAAGACCACCTTATTTCAGGGGGCTTTTTTGTGTGTAAAGCAAAAGAGCAGCTTGAGCGATACGTAGGTCTTTTTTTCATACCTATATTTGAAAAAGATTCGTGGAAGACAGAACGCAAAGAAAGCCTGAAGGCTAGCTGGGCGTTAAGTAGACCAATGGGTTCTTTTTCTCCAATACAAATAGTTTGCTTTTACAATACGTTCAATCTTTCTTTTACTGATCATACAGATCAAATAAGAATGATTGTACAATTGCATTACAAACTTTGGAGAAAAAGGTAACCATTGGTCTTTTTTAATGAAAATGATTCAAATAATTAGTAAAGAGGTAGGAGAAAGTATTAAAGAGTTCTTAAATTTTAGTGAAAAATCTTTATGTTTCAGAACGTTTACATAATTATTTTTGGGGTAAATCGCCAAAATTTACACATTAGGAGAAGACAATGAAAAAATTAAACATTACTCTTGATCCGCCGAAAATTCTTGTATTAGGCTTTGCGATGCTCATTCTTTTAGGGACATTTTTATTGACTCTTCCTATCGCGACAGAAGATGGCAACGGACTTTCGTTTATTAACGCTTTATTTACTGCTACTTCTGCAACATGTGTGACAGGTCTTGTTGTGGTAGATACAGCAGATACATTTTCGATGTTTGGTGAGTTGGTAATAATAACGCTCATTCAAATTGGCGGATTAGGTTTTATGTCATTTGCAACTTTTTTCTTTTTCTTATTAGGGAAAAAGATTTCATTAAAAGAAAGATTACTATTAAAAGAATCATTAAATAATCTAACAATCGAAGGGATTGTAAAGTTTGTAAGGCGAATTTTAATATTTACGGCAGTAATTGAAAGTGTTGGTGGAATAATATTAGCCATTCGTTTTTCTTTTGACATGTCAATTGGGAAAGCTGTTTATTATGGCTTTTTCCATGCGATATCAATGTTTAATAATGCCGGTTTTGATTTAATGGGTGGATTTCGGAGTCTTACACCTTACGTAGATGATCCAACAGTCGTACTTACAGTGTGCTCCCTAATTACATTAGGCGGGTTAGGATTTATTGTGATGAACGAACTTTATGAATATCGTGATACCCATAGATTATCCATGCATGCGAAGGTAGTATTGTTTACAACGATCATATTAACATGTAGTGCAACCATATTTATCTTCTTTTTAGAATACAAGAATACGTTAGCACCATTATCCATTTCAGGAAAAGGCTTAGGAGCATTATTTCAAGCTGTCACTCCGCGTACAGCTGGTGCTAATACGTTGCCAATTGGAGATTTAACCCAATCAACATTATTCCTGACGATCATATTTATGTTTATTGGTGCCGGCCCCGGATCAACTGCCGGTGGTATTAAAATAACTACTTTTGTTGTATTAATTGCATCTGTCTGGTCTCAAATTCGAGGGAAAGAGGATGTTGTATTATTTAAACGACGTATAGTAATGGAAACAATACTAAAAGCACTAACTGTAACAGTTAGTGGGTTATTTCTGGTCATCATCATGACAATGCTGCTTAGTATCACTGAAAAGGATTTCGATTTTCTTATGTATTTATTTGAGGCTACATCTGCCTTTGGGACAGTAGGGCTATCAATGGGATTAACACCGGAACTATCTCCTCTTGGCAAATTACTTATTATTTTTACGATGTTTGCTGGTAGACTTGGTCCATTAACAATTGGCTTTGCTATCGCGATGAGGCGGAAACCAGATGCATTCCGTCATCCTAGAGGAAAGATTATGATCGGTTAATCGAAGAGAAGGGAGTGTAAGTTAATTGGCTAAACGACAATATGCAGTTATAGGATTAGGAAGATTCGGAGTAAGTGTAGCAAGAAGATTACAAGAGGCTGGGCAAGAGGTTTTAGGAATGGATGTAAATGAGGAACGAGTGGATGAAGCTGTATCTTATGTAACACATGCAGTCGTGGCTGATACCACAGAAGAAAAGGCACTAATTTCTGTAGGTATTCGCAATTTTGATTGTGTTATTGTAGCAATTGGAAATGATATGCAGTCGAGTATTTTAACTGTGCTGCTCTTAAAGGAACTAGGTGTTAAAAAAGTTATTGCAAAGGCTTTAGGGAAAAACCATGGTCAAGTATTAGATAAGGTAGGGGCTGATTGGATTATTTATCCTGAACGTGACATGGGAGAACGTGTTGCTAATCAGTTACTATCACCAAATATGTTAAATTACATTGAATTGTCAAAAGAATATAATATAGAAGAAATTATTGTTCCATCATGGATGGCAGAAAAGAGTTTAAGGGACCTTGACATAAGGGCTAAATATAATGTTAGTGTAATCGCCATTGTTAGGGATGGAAATATCATCATATCACCTTCACCAGATCAAAATATTCATAATGGAGATTTATTAGTCGTAATAGGAAATAGGGAAGATCTTGCAGACTTTTCAAACTTGGAATGATAGAAAGGTCAATTTTAAGGACCTTTCTTCTATTTTTAATAAATAACATCTAATTCAAGAAATTGGATATATAGTTAATGGGATTCAAGTAGATTAAATTCGAAATTTTTATTAAGGGGATATTCTATTTTAGAATATTCCCTATTATTATTTTTTCTTTAACTGTAGAAGAAACAAAAAGATCTAAAGTAATTCAAAGTCTTGTCAAATTACATAAAGCTCCATAAATCCGTAATGAAAAATGAAGAATATCCGATGATGAATACAAATAACCCCGGTTTTGAACCGGGGTCATTTGTTTATCTAAGCTATTATTCTTTGAATCATCACGAATTTTCGTGACTAATTTAGCTAGTAAATATGTTTTGGAAGATTCGAAAAAGGGAAGAAAATGATGGAAAGAGTAAGACGAGCTCGAAATAAGGAACAAGTAATTGTTATTAATCAAATTAGTCATTTCAATTCAAGTCATTTTCTATTTAAAAGAGATAAATTCTATTTTCCTATTATTTATGATATAAAAATGATTTTTACCTTTATGTCATAAATGCTTATGTAACATTTTTACAAACAAGAATGATAATAGGAGGTTTTGTTAATGGGAGAAACAGCACAGCAATTAAAACTTATAGAAGATCAACAAGTAGAACAAATTCGTCCTTCTTATTGCATGCATGATATTTACGGAAAAGGTTTTATTTATAATCCAAAGTTATTTGCAGATGATTATCAGCATTTTGCTGGGGATTTGCAGAGCTTAGAAGCATTAACAGGGCGAGAACTTAGTGTAATTGGAGATATGCCGGTTATTTGCCATGCAGGTGCTGTCACAAAACAAGCATTATCATTGCTTAGAAAAGCGGGATTACACGTACCGACTGTTCAATATACTTACAGAACAGATAATGAATATCTGCAGTTGTTAAAAAAATTAGATAAAAAGAAGAAAAAATTAATCTTTCAATATCCACATCCGCAAGAAGAGGTTCCGCCAAATTTATCGTGGATTGAACCAGAACTGTTAGCATATTTATGTGATAAAAGAAGTATACCTGACCTAGTTCCCCCTGAAAATGTGCCTAAACGGAAAAAGATGAGCCTAAAGCAAATTTTGGAAGAAAAACCGGAACTGCCAATTGTCTTAAAAACGGGTGATGGCCGACCTACTTCAGGGGGATGCGGAGTCCTTCTTGTTGAAGAGGAAAAACAGCTATATGAAATCGACGAATCGTTTGGAGATTTATCTGAAATAATCGTAGAAGAATGGATACGATATGATGAAAATATCTCAGTTCATTATATGGTGAGCAAAAATGGGGAAATCAATTTCCTTGGTAAGTCAGAGCAAGTTGTTAATAAAGAAGGATGCTTCCGCGGAAGTTGGATCACTGTAGATGTTGAAGACAAAATAGCAGATATTGTTGAAACTGGCTATATAGTTATGAAGAATGTTGCGGAGAAAGGGTATGTTGGTGTTGCTGGTTTTGATGTCCTTATCCGCGGTGATCGTTATTATTTTATTGATTTAAATATTCGTTTTAATGCTTCAACATGCGGATTGTTTTTATATCATGAACTTCAAAAAAAATATGGAAAAGCAGTCGTGCGTCTTTGTAATCTAGAATGGGAAAAAGATTTTATTCAAATCGTACCCGTGATTGAAAAATACATGTCAAATAATCAATTTGTTCCATTAAGCTTACTTGATGCAAGTTATTTTCCAGGAGAAAATCGACCATCAAAAGTGATTGGCCTCGTAATTGGGGACTCTGTTAATGAGGTAGAGAGTGTGATGGATTTAATGGCGAATGAAGGTCTTTATCCTCGAGAATAATAAAAATAGATCTGATTTACGCTTAGGTAATTTATCCCTAAGCGTTTTTTAATATATAAAATATTTTCAGGCACTAAACCGTTAACTTAAATAAAGGCTCTTTTCAAAGAGATTGTTGCTTTTAATAAGAAAACTATTTAAGGTTGATTGGAGCAGATTGTGAGACTCCTGCGGGAACAGCGGGACATGTGAGACTCAAGCAGGCGTTTACGCCGAGGAGGCTTACCGCCCGCCCTGCGGAAAGCTGACATCTCTCTCTGCAGTCAACTACACCGCACTACTTGGTAAATAGTAACAAAGTTTGCCGAAACAGCCTAAATAAAAGATCCAAATATTCATTTTTTAAAATAGGATATGACCGATTCTATTTGTAGGAATTCATTATAAAAATTAAGAAATAATAAAATGAAAACATCATATTAAAAATAAAGTGGGGGTTTGATGAAAAAGATTTCGACGATATTGCTTTGTATTTTTTGTTTATTTCTCCCAACACAAGTAATAGCTGTGAAAAAAGTACCGATATTAATTTATCATTCAATAGACAATTATAAGGGCCTTGGTTCTAGAGAGCTTTATGTAACGCCAAAAAGTTTTGAAGAGCAAATGATTTATTTACGTGATCATGGCTATACCTTATTAACCTTTGAGCGCTGGCAAGAAATTGATAACGTGAACAAACCGATAATCATAACCTTTGATGATGGGTATAAAAATAATTTAAACGCATTTGCCATTTTTAAAAAAGTGAATAATGAGCGTTTTAAAGCTTCAGGTACAATCTTTGTGATCTCTGACTTTATCGATCGTTCAAACCGCTTAACCAAGGCTGAATTAAAAATGCTTGCTGATTCAGGTCTTTTTTCTATTCAGTCTCACACGGCAACACATCCTGATTTGACAAAGATAAATAATTATGAATATGAACTGAAAGGATCGAAAGAAAAAATACAACAAATAACAGGGAAGCCAGTTATCGCTCTTTCATATCCTTATGGGAATTTTAATGACAAGGTTGTAGCTGAAACAAAAAAGTATTATTCATTTGGACTTACGACGACACCTGAACTATTTTCTAAAAAGAAAATAAGAGATGAGCTTTATTTATTACCAAGGATCTATATTACTTATTCTACAACACTTGATGATTTTAAAAAGATCGTTCAAATTGATGAAACTGTGAACTAAATTAATTACGTAAATGTTCTTAGCACCGAATATTCAGAGCTTATTAACAAGAAATGATACTGCTATGTCATTTCCTTTTTCTGTAATGGTTCACATACAAGGATAACTATAATGAATTCGTTCAAAAGTATATTGAAAGAGTATAACAGATTCCTTATGGTGATCCAAAAGATCCAAAAAGAATAATTGGCTCATAAATTAACGAAAATCAGGCTGATAAAGCAATGAAGATTATTGAAGACGCAAAAGGAGAAGGAATTCAATTAGCTTTAGAAGGCAAACGAATTGGAAACCTAATAACTCCGTTTGTCTTTATAAATGTAGATAACGACAGTAAACGAGCCCAAACGGAATTATTTGCTCCTATATCTACCATTATTAAAGCACAATCAGATGAAAATGCTATTAAATTAGCAAATGATACTGAATATGATTTAGTTCAGCTATATTTACGGGGAATCTAGAGCAAGGAAGAGAGTTAGGTTTACAAGTAGAAAGAGGAATGACCAATCTTAATGATCAAACGGTAATGATACTCAGACTGTACCATTCGGAAGTACAAAGGCAAGTGGAATGGGGGGATTTGGAAACATATTGATCGATAATGAATTCACTGGGACAAAGTGGATTTCGGTACAAACTGAATATCAAAATATCCTTTTTGAACAAGACAGTCTTTCTGTCTTGTTTTTATATTCAATTATGTAAAGAATAGCTCTAACTTGAACTTTTTTAATTAAATTGCGCAGAAAATAAGGTTAGCATATTTTCTACATGAAACAATAAAAATTAATTAGGAGTCTTTCAATATTCCAGCTAGAAAAAAGATACGTAGCCCAATAAGGATACAATCCAAATTGGATTCTCACTAATAATAGTACTTAGAAATCGATTCGACCTTAGTTATCATTTTTATTACTAAATTTTTAGCAAATAACTAAAGGAAACACTAAATGCATTTGCCGGCATCCTACCGTTTCCTCATATGTTCATTTTAATTTACTAAATGGAGGATGGAAAAAAAGTAATAATAAAATGATTATTGGAATGGATACGAGAATTCCAATTAACAGTTTCTTGTAATGTAAGTATAAAGTTGGATACATGATGACATTAAATAGCAGCGACCACCATTCATTCCATCCGTTCTTATAGTCGAAAAACCCTTTCCTTAAGTAATAATATTCAATTAACCAAAAAGAAATAATCCATATAACAATATATGCAATTCCCTTCCAACCAACAGGAAAAAAGCGAAGATAAACAATAATAAAAAGAGGGATGATGAGAAAAGTAAATATAATTTCTGTGTTTGTATGATTTAACCATTTAAATAGATCCAGTTCGTACGACCAAAGTGTATGTTGATAAAAGATAAAATTATAAAGAAGGTTGCAAATAATATAGAATTGGATCGTTGGATAATATTCTTTCAACTGTTTTCTATCTACAAAAAGGAAAATTAATATGATGAAAATAGCAATTACCAATAATAAATACATAAAAGGCCTCTTTTATTAGAATAGTTCTTATAAAAATTATTCCCTGTAAATGTCATTTTATACGAATGAAAAATTCAATCAGAAAGAAATGAAGTTCGAAATAAATTTTACAAAATAATTATTTTAGAAGTCGGTAAATGATAATTATGGATTAATAATTTTTATATAAAAATACTAATTTGTGAAACTATTCCATTTTTTAGACGTATATGTAAATGAATACATAAATTGGAGGTAGATTTATATGGAACAAGAAACAGTACAGATTAAAAAGCCGTCATTATTTGGGATGATTTTCAGTCCTGGTGAACAGTTTGAGAGAATTCGAGAAAAGCCAGTCATTTGGTTTCCGTTAATCCTTTTGACAATCGTCATGACGGTCGTTTCTCTAATGTCGGCATTTAATATTGATTATTCAGCATTGCCAGGAATGGAAATGACTGCCGAAGATGCAGAAATCGCAAAAACGTTCGGAGTTGTCGGAGCAGCAATAACAGGTTTTTTTGCAGCACCAATAGGATATCTTTTTTTTGCACTTATTTTTTGGGGAATAACAAAGATTGCAAAATCTGATGCAACATATAAGCAAATGTTATCGATGACTATTTTTAGTAGCTTCATTGTTACGATTGGTCAACTTCTTAATCAACTAATCATCATGGCAATAGATGGTGATCCATTTATGATCACAACAAGCCTAAATAGTTTTATTGGTGAGACAGGTGTTTTAGGTGCAATCCTTAATTCAATTGAAGTGTTCAATATTTGGTATTATTTCTTATTAGCAATAGGACTTAATAAAGTAGCAAAGCTTTCTAAAACTACAGCCATTATTATTACCATCGTTTTCTTTGTTTTAGGACTTATTATCGCAGCAGTTTCTGGAGCAATGGAAGGATTAACACAAATTCAATGAAGAAAAAGATTTGGATCTCAATAGGGGTTGTAATACTAATATTAGGCTTAGTTGGCTTTAATGTATTTAGAACACTTGCTAAAGAAGAACTTACTGTCGAAACAGTAAAGGTAGACGAACGTGAAATCACTGGGAATGTAATGGTTCCAGGCACTTTATCTTTTAGTCAGGAAAACTATGTTTATTTAGATCCTGAAAAGGGTGAAGTGAAAGAAGTTCTTGTCAAAGAAGGTGACCAAATTGAAGTTGGAACTCCATTAGTACGTTATGAAAATGAACAACTTCAATTAGAAAAAGAACAAAATGCACTTTCAATTGAATCAGCCTATTTACGTATTAATCAAATTGATGATCAACTTGATGCATTAGACGAGAAAGAGGATGATTTATCGAAGCAAGTAAGTAAAGATGAAGCGGAAAAAACAGTTGAGGCTGAACGAGATCAGTTGAAAATTGATTTAAAAGTAGCAGATATTGAAGCAAGACAGGTTCAGTTACAAAAAGAAACCATCGAAAACAAGGTAAAGGAATTAGTAATTAAGAGTGACTTAGCTGGAACCGTACTTTCTGTTGATGAAGAAGCTATAGCAGGTATTTCTCAGACACCAATATTACATGTTGGAAAAAAAGGTAACTATGTTGTGAAAGCATCTATTTCAGAATACGATTCGTTAAAAATTAAAGAAAAGCAGCCAGTTATCCTTAAGTCTGATGTTTTACCTAATAAGGAATGGAAGGGTACAGTAACAAAAGTTGGACTATTGCCGCAACAAACTGAAAATGTCACGGTAAATGAAGATGCTGCAGTTCAATATCCAATTGAAGTATCAATTGATTCAAAAGATGTTGAAATAAAGCCAGGCTTTAAGCTCATTATGGAAATTGAAACTGAAAAGCGAACAGCTCTAGCACTTCCTTTAGAAGCAGTTAAGCAAGATGGAGAAGATTATTATGTATTTGTCGTTGAAAACGGAAAGGCAATGCGTAAAAAAGTAGAGACAGGTACAACAAATAATGAATTTATGGAAATAAAATCAGGCTTAACGAAAGAAGAGGAGGTTATCGTTCGTCCACCAGATAATCTCAAACAAGACATGGAAGTGAGTGTGAAATGATCAACCTTACTTCTATTACAAAAAGTTATAAAGTTGGGATAGAAACATTGAATGTTTTAAAAGATATTAACCTCACTATCCATAAGGGAGAGTTTGTTGCAATAATGGGTCCATCTGGATCTGGTAAATCAACGTTAATGAACGTAATTGGTTGTTTAGATAATCCAACTTCAGGAACTTATTTACTTGATAATGAGGATATTTCGACATATAAAGATGAAGAGCTTGCAAAAGTAAGAAATCTTTCAATCGGTTTTGTTTTTCAGCAATTTCAATTATTACCCCGATTAACAGCATTAAAAAATGTCGAGTTGCCAATGATATATGCGGGATATAGTAAAAAGGAAAGAGAAGAACGTGCGTGCCGTGCGCTTGAGAAGGTTGAACTTTCACAAAGAATGAAACACTTACCTAATGAGTTGTCAGGCGGACAAAAGCAGCGTGTGGCGATCGCAAGAGCCATTGTGAATGAACCTAAAATCATCTTGGCGGATGAACCTACAGGTGCACTTGATAGTCATACAAGTGTTGCGATAATGAATCAATTTACACAGTTAAATAAGGAAGGTACTACAGTTATTCTTGTAACACATGAGCGAGAGGTAGCAGACTATGCAAAACGAATCATTACGGTTAGGGATGGAATGATTCTCTCCGATGAAGAGCGGGGGAGATAATGTATGGGATTATCAGAAAATATGAAAATGGCGCTAAGTTCTGTACTTGCGCATAAGCTAAGATCGATTTTGACTATGCTGGGAATTATTATTGGTGTAGCATCTGTCATATTAGTCGTGGCAATCGGTCAAGGTGGGGAACAGTTATTAAAAACCTCTATAACAGGTCCTGGTAATACTATTGAAGTTTATTATGAGCCAAGTGAAGAGGAATTAATGTCAAATCCTAATGCTTATATGAATGCTGCTTTTACGCAGGAAGATGTCAATTCGTTAAGTAATATACCTGAGGTGAAAAAAGTCGTTGCTTCATCATCAGAATTCTTCACGTCACGATATCGAGAAGAAACTGCAGAAACAAGTGTGTACGGTGTGAACCAAGCATACATCGAAGTAAACGATTTAAAGATCCAATCAGGTCGAAATCTTTTGGAAGTAGATTTTATTGGCGGTACTCGTGTCGGAGTAATAAGTGATGAACTTATGAAAGAGATGTTTAATGGGAAAGATCCGATTGGTGAAGTAGTATGGATTAAAGGTCAGCCAATTGAAATTGTTGGTGTATTAGAAAAGCCTACTGGTATATTTGCCTTTGGGGCAATGGAGGTATATATCCCATGGAATACATTCCGTTCAACTTTCGGAATCTCTGACTATAATCAAGTTACCCTTCAAGCAATAAATGCTGATGTGATGAAAGAAGCTGGTGAAAAAGCAACAAATCTATTAAATACCGCACATAATACCGATGAGTCTTATAAAGTATTTAATATGGAAGAGATGGCAGCAGGAATTGGTCAAATCACAACAATCATGACGCTAATTATTGGATCGATTGCAGGAATCTCTCTAGTCGTTGGTGGAATTGGTGTCATGAATATTATGCTTGTTTCTGTTACAGAACGAACAAAGGAAATTGGTATAAGAAAAGCTTTAGGTGCAACAAAGCGGCAAATATTAACACAGTTCCTAATCGAATCAGTTACATTAACATTAATAGGTGGTATCATTGGGATAATTATAGGAGCAGTCGCTGCTAATATTGTATCCATTTTTGCAGGATGGCCGTCACTTATCTCATGGCAAGTAGTTGTTGGTGGATTATTATTCTCCATGTTTATAGGAGTCATTTTTGGTATGCTTCCAGCCAATAAAGCGGCACGTTTAAGCCCGATAGAAGCATTAAGATATGAATAAAATTAAAAAATCTCTCTTTTGAACAATTAATATCTCAAAAGTGGAGATTTTTTTGGGTTTTATCGAAATATGTGGCAAAAAAAGGATTCATTTAAAAGTGATTAAAAGGGCATAATTATTAGAAAAATTTAGTATTTCAATATAATTATAAGTGTTTTTGATTGATATTCGAAATATTTTTGATTGAATATGATAGAATGTGATATTTTATGATTGATTTTGAATGAAAGTGAAAGTATAATAAACATGAAATAACATTTGTATTCGCTTACAAAAGAGTAGGAGGTGTTATTGTATGTTAACTCCTGAACGACATCGACTAATATTAAAGGCTCTTAAAGAAAAAGAGTCAGTAAAGATACAAGAACTTGTCGATTTAACTAATTCATCTGAATCTACTATCCGACGTGATTTAACTTTATTAGAGGAAGAGAAATATTTAAAAAGAATCCATGGCGGCGCTGCTTTGCTTCAAGGAAAGCTTAAAGAGCCAAATATAATTGAGAAATCTGCAACAAACCTTCAACAAAAGAAATACATTGCAAAAGAAGCTGCTTCTTTGGTTGAGGAAGGTGATTGTATTTATTTAGATGCAGGGACTACTACTTTCCAGATGGTTGATTACTTGCCGATAGATAAAGAAATAGTCGTTGTGACAAACGGTTTAACAATGATTGAGCCGCTTATGAAAAATGGAATTAAAGCGTATCTAATCGGAGGTTTTATTAAACCTTCAACAGGAGCCATAATTGGACGAGGTGCTTTAACCTCATTAGAGCTGTATCGTTTTGATAAATGTTTTTTAGGTGTCAATGGAATCCATGTGGAATTTGGTTTTACAACTCCAGACCCAGAGGAAGCTGCAGTGAAAATGGCTGCCCTCCAGTTATCTAGAGAAAAATACGTGTTAGCTGATCACACTAAATTTGGTGAAATCTCGTTTTCAAAAATTGCCCACCTTACTGAAGCAAAAATAATTACGGATGAGGCAGAGGAGGATATCCTCCATCCATATTTGAAATATCTTTGGCGTACTAACTCTTAAAAAATATAGGAATAAAGGTCGTGAATGAATGATTTATACCGTGACATTAAATCCATCAGTTGATTACATCGTAAGTGTTGAACATTTTGAAATAGGTTCTTTGAACCGAACAGCTGCAGATACTAAATTTCCAGGCGGAAAAGGGATTAATGTATCACGCGTTATGAATCGATTAGGTGTCGAATCAAACGCATTAGGATTTATCGGAGGGTTTACTGGTACATTTGTCGAGGACTTCTTGAAAAATGAACACATTCAAACAAATTTTATTAAGGTTTCCGGTGATACACGCATTAATATTAAATTAAAGACCGAAGAGGAAACAGAGATAAATGGACAAGGTCCAATTATTACAGAAAGTCATCAAGAAGAATTTTTTGAAGCGTTTTACAAGATGAACAAGGATGACATCGTCGTATTAGCTGGAAGTATTCCAGGTACGTTACCAGCTTCGATTTATAAAAAAATCATTTTAATTTGTAATGAAAAAGGGATCAAAGTTGTGGCAGATGTCTCTGGAGAAGCACTAAAACAAGTTGTCTCTGAAAAGCCTTATTTAATAAAACCAAATCACCACGAGCTTGGTGAGTTATTTGGAACAGAAATCAAATCAGTTGAAGAAGCACTTATGTATGGTAAGAAATTAATTGAAAAAGGGGTTAAACATGTCATTGTTTCTCTAGCCGAGAAAGGTGCTTTGCTAATAACTGAAGATTATTCATATGTTGCCAATGTTCCAAAAGGTAAGGTATTAAATTCTGTTGGTGCTGGCGATTCAGTAGTAGGCGGATTTTTAAGTGCCTTATCAAAAAATTATTCGTTTGAAGAGGCTTTTAAACTTGGTGTAGCAGCTGGCAGTGCAACTGCATTTTCGCTTGAACTATGTACAAAAGAAAAAATAGAAGAGCTATTACCACATATTCAAGTGAAAAAGGTATAAGGGGGAAGAATTGTGAGAATTACAGAATTATTAACAAAAGATACGATTACATTGGATCTTAAATCAACATCAAAAGCAGATGTTATTCCTGAACTAGTTGATGTTTTGGATAAAGCAGGAAAGCTTATAGATAAAGAGGAGTATAAGCGTGCAATCTTTGCACGTGAACAGCAAAGTACTACTGGTATTGGCGATGGTATTGCCATTCCACATGCAAAGACAAATGCAGTAAAATATCCGGCAATTGTTTTTGGTCGTTCAAAAAGCGGTGTTGAATATGAAGCACTTGATGGACAACCAAGCTTTTTATTTTTTATGATTGCAGCAACAGAAGGTGCTAATAACACACACTTAGAGGCTCTTTCAAAATTATCTACTATTTTGATGAAACAGGAAGCACGTGAACAATTAGTATCTGCTGTAACTGCTGATGAAATCTTAGCCATTATTGATCAATATGATGAGCAAGAAGAAGAAGAAGAAGAAGAAGAAGTAACAACACCTAGTAGCGGTAAAATTTTGGCAGTTACAGCTTGTCCTACAGGAATCGCTCATACTTATATGGCGGCAGATGCACTAAAGGAAAAAGCAAAAGAAATGAATGTGCCGATTAAGGTAGAGACGAACGGTTCTGGAGGTGCAAAAAATGTTTTAACTCCTGCTGAGATTGAGGAAGCAACAGCTATTATCGTTGCCGCAGATAAGCAGGTTGATATGGAGCGATTTAAAGGAAAACATGTCATTATTGTCCCTGTAGCTGATGGCCTTAGAAAGCCTAAAGAGTTAATAGAACGAGCAATGAATCAAGAAGCTTCAATTTATCAAGGCAGCGGCGAGGCTAAAAAAGATAATCATCGTTCTGAACGTAATGGCTTTTATAAACATTTAATGAATGGTGTTTCAAACATGCTGCCATTCGTTGTCGGCGGAGGTATCTTAATTGCCCTTTCCTTTATGTTTGGAATTCAATCAGCGAATCCAGATCATGAATCATATAATGTATTTGCTGAAGCCTTAAGTACAATCGGGGGTGGCAATGCATTTGGACTAATGATTCCAGTATTAGCCGGATTTATCGCTATGAGTATTGCTGACCGCCCGGGACTTGCACCTGGTATGGTCGGAGGTTTTATGGCAGCTCAAGGCGGCGCCGGTTTCTTAGGTGGATTGATTGCAGGATTTTTAGCAGGTTATATTGTTGTTTTACTCAAAAAACTTTTATCTACCTTGCCGGCTTCATTGGAAGGAATTAAGCCAGTATTATTATATCCTGTGCTTAGTATTTTTTCAGTTGGTATGATTATGTTCTTTGTTGTAAATAAGCCAGTTAGTGCACTTAACGTACTTATTAGTGACTTTTTAGGCGGGTTAGGGACTGGTAATTTAATTCTTCTTGGATTGCTTCTCGGTGGAATGATGGCAATAGATATGGGTGGTCCGATTAACAAAGCAGCTTTTACATTTGGAATTGCCATGATTGATGCCGGCAATTTTGCACCGCATGCAGCAGTTATGGCTGGAGGAATGGTACCTCCATTAGGAATTGCGCTGGCAACAACATGTTTCCGCAGTAAATTTACGAAGCGTGAAAGAGAAGCAGGAATAACGTGCTATATTATGGGAGCATCTTTTATTACTGAGGGTGCAATACCGTTTGCTGCATCAGATCCAGCTCGAGTAATTCCGTCTGTTGTTACAGGTTCAGCAGTTGCAGGGGCATTAGCAATGTTTTTTGGGAATGGTTTAAGGGCGCCACACGGCGGTGCATTTGTCATTCCTTTAGTTGAAGGTAATCCTTTCCTTTATTTATTAGCTATTTTAATTGGAGCTGTTATTACAGCTATCATGCTAGGTATTCTTAAAAAGCCTGTTAATGAAAAATAAATAGCAAATAGCAGAATAGACAGTTGATCAAAATATATCAACTGTCTGTTTTTTTTTTGAAGTCTCTTATAGTATTTAGCAAGTAACAAATTCGAACAGCTGTTGATTGTTGTGGATAAGCGAGACTCCTGCGGAGACTTCAGAGGCCGCCCGCAATCTAGGTTATTCGTGTGTAAAGTATGCGAAAACAGCCTTTATGAAGAATGATTGAATTTCCCATTAAAAACTTTAATTTTTTGGTTTGTTATATTTTCTTCCATAATAAATACCAAGAGCGATAATTAATGGAGTGATCACTATGGTTGGTAAAAACCACAAGAAGACATTTACAGATTCAATGTTTAGCAGTCTCGGTGCACCAAAGACAATAAACGCAGTCAATGTCGAGATGCTACATGCAAGCATACCTGCGAAGTGTTCAAATAACCAATGCATGTTTCTTTTTGGTTTTTGAAGCCAATAGAGTAAATGATTCAATCCTAAAAATATACCTAGAATAGGAAACCATGAGAGTAGAGGGGAATGTTGAAAAAATCCATATATACTAATGCCAATTCCTGATGTAAGTAACAGTGTTGGATATGTAATATCAAGCAGGTGTGTATGAGGCTTTTTACGAGTTTTAAATCGTAAAACCCTTAATCCATAGTAAGCGGATGCAGAGCTTAAAATACTAATAAAGATAAGAAACCATGAAAATGAAACGTCTTCATTTGATGCTGACGGATCGAAAAATATTTTGTAAAAACCCATATAAAAAGCACTAACTGCGACGACTATCATGCCATATACGTAAATCCAGCCGACAGTATTATGAACTTTTCCCCCTTTTTTAGTAACAATAGGAATCCAAAAGACAAAAAGAGCAGTAAATCCACCAATAATATGTAAAACTCTTACTATACTAAAAATTAGTTCCATTGCAAGAACACCTCTTTTCAGCTTTTTTCTTTTTAACATCCATTACCATTTTGTAGGAATGAACAAAAAAGATAAAGGACTTTTTTTCATTTTTTCGTAAATAAACAAATGAATATAGGTATAATGAAAGAAGAGTTTAAAATAGGAGGATCATCATGTCACAAACTGAAACAGAAACACAAAAATCAAAATTATGGGAATGGATAAAGGCAATCATTCTAGCAGTAGGGCTTGCAATGATCATTCGGATCTTCTTATTTGAACCATATTTGGTAGAGGGGACTTCGATGGATCCAACTTTAAAGGATGGGGACCGTCTGTTTGTTAATAAAACACTGCAATTCATTGGTGACATTGAGAAAGGGGATATTGTTATTATCGATGGAGAAGATGAAAATATTCGCTATGTTAAAAGAATTATTGGTCTTCCAGGTGACATTGTAAGTGCAGAAGAAGGCAAGGTATATGTTAATGGCAGAGAGTTAAAAGAACCGTACCTAGAAGGAAATAAAAAGGAAGCTGAACAATTTGGTATGCCATTAACAAATGACTTTGAAGATATTGAAGTTCCACAAAACAGTTATTTTGTAATGGGAGATAATCGTCTTAATAGCATGGATAGCCGTAATGGACTTGGTTTGATTGATGAAAACCGTATCTTAGGTAAATCAGAATTTATTTTCTTTCCTTTTAGCCACATAAGTAAAACAGAATAATAATTATAAAGCCGATTGAAAAGTGAACTGCCCCTTAAAAGTTAGACACCTAATCTAACATTTAAGGGGTGTTTTTATGACTAAAACTACAAAAGAAGAAAAAATCCGAATCATATTACGCTATTTAAATGGACAAGAAAGTTTAAATTAAATTCCGAGGGATGAAAAATGTTCACCAAGCAGAACTTAGTACGTGGATTCGATGGAGAGTTTCTTTGGCGTGTTAAAATCTGAATTGCTTTATTTACAAGAATTTGATAGTATCGAACATTTTGAAGAGGAATTGAAGCAATATATTGAGTACTATAATCACAAACACATGAAGGCAAAATTAAAAGACCTAAGCCCGGTAGAATACCGAACTTAGGTCTTGGAAGCCGCTTAATCAAATAAATCTAACTTTCTTGGGGCAGATCAAAGTCGTTTTCATCGGTTTTTTATTTTTTTGTCATAATTTTGTAACATTCCTTATTTCAACACCGACTATTTTAATAGTAGCAAAATTCATAAAGGATGTGGCGGGATGAATAGTAGGAAGATGATTTTTCTTGCACTTTTCTTTACTTTGTTCATAAGCGGTTGTAGTAGTGTTAGCGAGGATAGTAATAAAGCTGAAGGAACAGTTGGGGAAATAGACAGCACGACGAGCGAAGCTAAGAACAGTATTCAACAACCTGAATTAGCAACAGAAGAAAACAGTGAACAAGTAGTAGTGGAGGATAAAGAAACAAATCAATCTATAGATACAAATAGTACAGAAGATCGGATGGTCATCTATTCAGCAAATCTCACCATTCGAGTTGTAAGCTTTAAGGATACTTTGAAGCTAGTCAAACAACAGCTTACATCTGCAAATGGATATATCGTTGAATCAAATTCGTATTCAACTGGAGATGGCGAATCCCTTGAAGGGATGATAACGGTACGAATACCTCAAGGTACATTTGATTCATTTTTACAATCAGTTGAAAAAGAAAGTACAAAAGTTGTCGATCGATCCATTACTGGACAGGATGTGACAGAAGAATTTGTTGATCTCGAATCGCGATTAAAATCAAAGCAAGTTGTTGAGAATCGATTATTGGATTTTATGGAAAAAGCAGAAAAAACAGAGGATTTATTAAAAATTTCAACTGATTTAGCGACTGTGCAAGGAGAAATTGAGCAAATTAAAGGCAGAATGAATTACTTGAATAATAAAATAGATATGGCAACAGTTACAATCCATGTAATAGAAGATAAAGTGAAAGTGCCCCAATTAGAAAATAATGAGTTAAACACGTGGGAAAAAACGAAGCAACAATTCATGAATAGCGTGAATTTCTTATTGAAAATTTGCTCTGCACTTTTCGTTTTCATTGTAGGAAGCTTACCGATCATAATAGTTTTAGGTCTCCTCTTATTTCTATTCTTGATTATTAGAAGAATAAGAAGAAAGAAGCCACCAACAAATCCAAAAGAGTAGCCATCCTGTTTTTGTTCGAAACAAAAGTGAATGAGTCACACCTTCATCGTTAAAGCTATGATGGAATGGAGGTGTTTAATATGACGAAATATAAGGAAGAAGCTGTTGAAAATGGTTTTAACGGAATAGTTGGCAAAGCATATCTTGATATTGATCGAACATTTAATGTATCAGATTATGTCAAAGAAGCATCAGGCACATCAAAGATTAAAAAAAATAAAGATAACATTTAAGAGACTGATTAATCAGTTTGTTTTTTTGTATTATACTTTCCTATTTAGAAAGATTGAATAGAATAATAAATTCATTGAAAAATATGTTAATTTCTGTATAAAATGATGTGTAGATAGAAATGGGATATAGAGTGAAGGGAGTAGGGAAATGGATCGTAATTTCATACATATCAATGATGGGAAAAATACACATTTGCGATATATATCCTCTTTGTTCGTCATATTAGCATTTATATTCATAATCGCTACAATCATATATAGTAGCGTAATCATTGTTTTATCACTTTTTAAACCGGGCCTTGTGAACACAGATGACTTTCTCATTTTAGATCCATTACTTGATTTTTATTTGTATCATATCGTGAATTTTATTGCTCTATTGGGAATGTGGTTAGTGGCAAGAACCATACTAAAAAGAAAATTGATCTCATTTATCACACCTAATGCTCGGATAAATTGGTCGAAAATCATGTTTGGATTTTTTATTTCATTTTTATTATTTGCGTTGTTTGCTATTTTAGATTTTGCGATTTTTCCAAATGATTATGCATTAAATGATTTTGATGGAACACGCTTTGCTCTGCTGGTAGTCGCAGCGATCGTGTTAGTACCGATTCAAACCACGTCAGAAGAATTACTATTCAGAGGGTTTTTATTACAATGGGCAGGTAAGTTTACGAAAAATCCAATTATATTAATGATGATTGTAGGCGGAATCTTTGGCGGTCTTCATTTCGGTAATCCTGAAATGGAACATGGTGCTTTTTGGGTGGCAATTGATTATCTAGCAATGGGCTTCATTTGGACATATATTACAATCAAAACGAACAGTTCCGAATATGCAATTGGTGCCCATGCAGCAAATAATATGTTTTTATGTATTTTTCTAACAATGGATGATACTGTTGTTGGCGATATTCCTTCATTATTTCTAGTAACAAATGTAAATGAGATGCTTTCAGCATTTACGACGATAACGACGGGACTGATCTTCTTATTTGTTGTATTAAGAAAGCAACGTAATGATTATCAGTTTAAGTGAATAGAAGTTGACAGATTAATGATTGTCGTATGATTAAAAATTTTACATATTAATTAGAATGATAAAGGAGTGGAAAGTATGGGAAATCCTAAACAAAAGATTACAACGTTTTTAATGTTCGAAGGAAAAGCAGAAGAAGCAATGAATTTTTACATTTCTTTATTTGAAAATTCTGAGATCCTTACAATTTCCCGTTATGGTGCGAATGAGCCTGGAGCGGAAGGAACGGTATTAAATGCTACATTTTCGCTTAATGGACAACAATTTATGTGCATCGACAGTAGCATAAAGCATGAATTTTCCTTTACACCTGCAATTTCATTATTTGTTACATGTGAGACAGAAGAGGAAGTTGATCACCTTTTTGAAAAGTTGTCTGAAGGTGGAAACGTATATATGCCTTTAGCATCATACCCGTTTAGTGAGAAGTTTGGATGGGTTGGGGATAAATATGGGGTGACATGGCAATTAACACTTGAAAATAAAAATTAAAATCACGAAAACACGTGCATTTGAATGATGCACGTGTTATTTATAGTTAATCACTTCATGACTTAGTATGGATGATTAAACTGAAAAAGTTCGTCAGTTACTCTCTGCTTTTCTCTCGGTTAAAATATCTTTAATAATGGTGGCATGGATAGCAGCCCAAGCTTTCTCACGAAAGTGTAGAATCACACTTACAACAAGAATAAGTAAATAAATAGTGATAAAAATAAAAAAAGGCATGACCCCATTTTTAAATAATAACTCTTGTAATTGCTTGGAAAACAGAAATAAGACCCACGGACCAGCTGAAATAAAAATTGGAATCATCCCCATCCCGTTTTCTTCTTTCAAAACACGATAATAAACTCTTTTCAGTGTTGAACTATTAAGATTTTGATAAAATGATTGAATTTCTGCAATTTCTATTAATTCACTTAATTCATCTAATGAATGTTGATTAATTGTTGTTTCTTTTAATTTTAAAAAAAATTTATGTGCATCACCGCGAAATAAAGTCATTATCTAACCTCCAATCTATAAAAAAAGCTAAGTTCCCTAGTATGTTGGCAGCTGCAGTTGGAATAGAAAGAATTGTGAAATTCTTTTTCTTCTTTTACACTTAACAAATTTGAAGGAAAATATGCGTATGAATTTCCTTATTCGCGCTTGTTCAAAGGTATAAAAAACCGTTTTTAAGTGTTATAATTGTTTAGATGTTTAAAGTATTGGAGGATGTTTCATGATTCAAGTTACGAATGTTAGCTTACGATTCGGTGATCGCAAGCTTTTTGAAGATGTTAATATTAAGTTTACTCCGGGGAACTGCTACGGTTTAATTGGTGCGAATGGTGCAGGAAAATCCACGTTTTTAAAAATATTATCTGGTGAAATTGAAGCACAATCAGGTGATGTTAGCATGGCTCCTGGTGAGCGTTTAGCTGTGTTAAAACAAAATCACTTTGAATACGAAGAGCATGAAGTTCTTAAAACAGTTATTATGGGCCATAAACGTCTTTATGAAGTTATGCAAGAAAAAGATGCCATTTATATGAAAGCTGACTTTACAGATGAAGATGGTATGAAGGCTGCTGAATTAGAAGGTGAATTCGCTGAGCTAAATGGTTGGGAAGCAGAAAGTGAAGCAGCTATTTTATTAAAGGGTCTTGGCATTTCAGAGGATCTTCATACAAAGAAAATGGCTGATTTAACTGGTGGAGAGAAGGTAAAGGTTCTTTTAGCCCAAGCTCTTTTCGGTGAACCTGATGTCCTATTACTGGACGAGCCTACGAACCATCTTGACATTCATGCGATAGGTTGGCTTGAAGAGTTTTTAATTAACTTTGAAAATACCGTTATCGTTGTTTCACATGACCGTCATTTCCTAAATAAAGTTTGTACACATATCGCTGATTTAGACTTTTCTAAAATCAAGATTTATGTTGGTAACTATGATTTCTGGTACGAATCAAGTCAATTGGCACTTAAATTAGGTTCTGAAGCAAATAAGAAAAAAGAAGAGAAAATTAAAGAGCTTCAAAATTTTATTGCTAGATTTAGTGCAAATGCTTCTAAATCGAAACAGGCAACATCTCGTAAAAAGTTATTAGATAAGATTACATTAGACGATATTCAACCATCTTCACGTCGCTATCCATATGTTCATTTCACACCTGAACGAGAAATTGGTAATGATGTATTACGTGTAGAAGGTATTTCTAAAACAATCGATGGTGTGAAAGTATTAGATAATATTAGCTTTATTATGAACAAAGAAGATAAAATTGCACTTGTAGGCCGTGATGAAATTGCGATTACAACTCTATTCAAAATTTTAGCAGGTGAAATGGAGCCTGACAGTGGAACATTTAAATGGGGTGTTACAACATCACAAGCTTATTTTCCAAAGGATAATAGTGAATATTTCACTGGTTCTGAACAAAGTCTTGTTGATTGGTTACGTCAATACTCTCCAAATGATCAAAGTGAAAGCTTTTTACGTGGTTTCTTAGGACGTATGCTTTTCTCTGGCGAGGAAGTAATGAAAAAGCCAAGTGTATTATCAGGGGGAGAGAAAGTACGTTGTATGCTTTCTAAAATGATGTTAAGTGGTTCAAATGTTCTTTTACTAGAAGAGCCAACAAACCACTTGGATCTTGAATCAATTACAGCTTTAAACAATGGTTTGACAGCTTATAAAGGTGCAATGATTTTCAGTTCGCATGACCATCAATTTGTTCAAACGATTGCGAATCGAATTATTGAAGTAACACCAAATGGAACGGTAGATAAACAAATGACTTATGATGAGTTCTTAGAAGATGCAACAGTACAAAAACAAGTGAAAGAATTATACGCATAATCACCCATTAATAAGCTCATATGAAAAGAGATAGCGACATTTCGCTATCTCCTTTTTTTATTGGCTCTGTTAAAGCTCATTGTTGATTTGGCACTATGTTGATTAGACTTCTGCTTAGAAAAGCGAATCAAAGGGAGACCCAACAGGCGCATGGCGCTGTGGAGGATCCCGGACCGCCTGCGGAAAGCGAACATCACTTGTCGCAATCAACAGTTAAGTTTAACAGAGCCTTTTTATTGAAAATAATTGTAATACGAACAACAAAATGACTAATTTTGATCTATGTCTTCTTCTAATAAAAGAAGCTTTCTTTTTAACATCTCATGGTCCAAATTTTCACCGATAAAAACAAGTGTTTGTTTCATTTTTAGTTGCTCTTTCAAATACAATGGCATCCCATATGAATACTGAAATAGATAAGTATCCTTCGAATGTGTAAAGGAGAGATAGCCTTTTATACGATAGATTGTATCAGGCATGTCTCTTAAAAATTGTTCAAATCGATCTAAATTAATAGATTTCGAAAATGTATGGACATATGTCCGCATATGTAATGTATGATGAACATGTGCTTCTTCATGTTGCTTTCTCTTCATTCTTTGTTTTGGCTGCAGCTGTGCTAATGGTATATTGGCATATTCAGTCATGAGCAGTCTTCCATGATTGTTTATAGCTTGTATTTCTGAAACAATCGTTGCTTTTTCACTTTCTGTTAGACTATCTATTTTATTTAAAAGCACAATATCAGCATGTTGAACTTGTTCAACTAATAGCTTTCTTAATTGAATGCTTAAATGTGAACGATCTTGCCATCGTTTACTATCAATGATTGTTACAATTGCTTGGACAGCTAGTTTGTCAGCAAAAAGGGGTGACATACATGCATCAAGAACCTCAATCGGGTGGGCAACCCCTGTTGTTTCAATATAAATGGCATCTAGTTCATAATCCTTTAACATATTTTCAAGCTGTACTTCAAGTTGTCCTTGAATGGTGCAGCATACACATCCATTTAAAAGCTCCATTAATGGGGTTTCCTTTGGTACAGCATTTGAATCAATAGAAACTTCTCCAAGCTCATTCATAATGACCGCAATTTTTCGATCTTGTTGTTTTTCTTGAGTAAGTATTGTTTGTAGAAGTGTTGTTTTGCCGGCTCCGAGAAAACCGGATAAAATGTAAACCTCAACAGGTTTCATTGTAGTTCTCCTTTCATGATTCATTCACAAAAAAGGGGTCTGACTTAAAGTGAAATAGTCTGACCCCAATGCACTACTTTTGGCTATTAAAATAGGATTAAAATGTCCATGTGCCTTTACGGAATATTGCTTCAGTTGTTCCATCTTCTAATATCCCGTCAATGTCCATATCAGCTGAACCAATCATAAAATCAACATGAGTAATACTAGAGTTCACCCCGACTTTTTCCAACTCTTCACGAGACATTTTTTTTCCGCCTTCAACGCAAAAGGCATAGCCATTTCCAATCGCTAAATGATTAGAGGCATTTTCATCGAACAATGTATTGTAAAAAAGGATGCCAGACTGAGAAATAGGTGAATCATGTGCAACTAAAGCTATTTCTCCCAAATAATGAGAACCCTCATCTGTGTCAACTAATTGCTTTAATACTTCTTCACCTTTTTCAGCTCTCACATCGACGATGCGTCCATTTTCAAATGTAAGGGAGAAGTTATCAATTAGATTTCCGCTATAGCTTAATGGTTTCGTACTTTTTACGATGCCATTTACTCCATTGCGTGATGGAACAGTGAACACTTCTTCTGTTGGCATATTCGCCATAAAGAAATTTCCCTTTTCATTTTCACTCCCTGCTCCTACCCAAGTATGTGTGTCATGAAGCTCAATTGTTAAATCAGTACCAGTCGCTTTATAATGGAGTTTTTTATATTTTTTGCTATTTAAGTATTCTACTTTTTTATGTAAGGCGTCATTATGATCTTTCCATGCCTGAACAGGGTCTGCTTGATCAACACGAGTTGTTCTAAAAATTGCTTCCCAAAGCTTTTCAACTTGTTTATTTTCATTTTCCTCAGGAAATACTTTAGCAGCCCATTCCTTCGAAGCTGCTGCAATAACGGTCCAGCTTGCTTTATCAGCTTGCAAATAGTTGCGATATTTTGTTAATGCCATACCTGCAGCTTTTGTTGATGCTGCAATCCGCTTTGGATCAATCCCGCTAAGCAGGTCAGGATCAGATGAAATAATGGACATAAAAGCTCCATCATTTTCTGCTAATGTCTCCAATCCTTGTGCCTTCCATTCTGGGTAATCATTTAATGATTCTTCTGATGCAAGCTCAAAGCGAGTTCTTGTAATGACATCATCATGCCAATCAACATATACATTTCGTGCTCCTGCTTCATAGGCCTTTTTGACAACAAGGCGCACAAATTCAGCTACCTCGGTAGAAGCGTTTATGTTTAAATTTTGATTTTGTTGAATATTTACACCTACGCGAACAGCTAGTTCTGCATATTTTTCTAAATTTTGTTGAAAAGTAGACATGGTTAACCTCCTCATTATTCAATATCCCTATACGATACCTCCATTGTTGGAAGTTACTACATATTTTATCAAATCAAATGCAAGAAAGGAACGAGAAAGCCTATTCATAAGCCAAAATACTTTCAGTCATGTGGGAAAATGATTACAATTAGTGGTAATGAGGTGATAACGTGAACTTTTTGGATGAATCCTTTATAAAAACTCCAAAACAAAAGGAATACCTATTAAAGGCAGCTGGACTAGCAGCAGAATTTGCCTTAACAGCTGATCAGTTTGACCGTGAAGGTGCTTTTCCATTTAAGCATTTTGATCGATTAAAAGAAAAAGGGTTATTAAAGTTAACGATTCCACAGCAATATGGAGGTGAAGGTGCAACATTATATGAGTTTTTATTAGTACAAGAAAAAATTGCACAAGGTGATGCTGCAACAGCTTTATCGTTAGGATGGCACTTGGGGTTATTGATGCATCTTAACGACACACAGAAATGGAAGATAGATACATATAAAAAAATTTGTAAGGAAATCGTTTCAAGTAATAAATTGATAAATAGTGCCGCAACAGAGCCTAATTCTGGTAGTCCTGCAAGAGGAGGGAAGCCAGAAACAATTGCTTCAAAAAAAGATGGAAAATGGGTGATAAATGGTAAGAAAATTTTCACCTCTTTAGCACCTGCTTTAGATTATTTTATTGTACCAGCTACTATTGAAGAAACTGGAGAGATTGGTGATTTTCTTATTCCAAGGTCTCAGAATGGATTAGCCATTGAAGAAACTTGGGATACGTTAGGGATGCGCGGAACACGAAGTGATGATTTAATCCTCAAAGATGTTAAATTGCCAATTGAAGCATTAGTAGAAACGAAACAGAAAAAAGAAAAGCCATTTGCACAAGGCTGGTTACTCCATATTCCCGCTTGTTATAGTGGAATTGCGATTGCAGCCAGGAATGAGGCAGTAGAATTTTCTAAAACATATCAGCCAACTAGTCTAACACATCCAATTAAAGATATTCCTGAGGTTCGTAGAAAAGTAGCTGAAATGGATATAAAATTAATGACTGCGAGGACCCACATGTATTCTATTGCTGAAAAATGGGATTCATGTCCAAGTGGAAGAGCAAAGCTTGCATATGATTTAGCAATCGCAAAGACAATCGTTACGAATATGGCCGTTGAGGTTGTGGATCTTGCAATGAGAATTGTTGGAGGGCAAAGTTTGTTTAGGTCAAATGCTCTTCAAAGACATTATCGTGATGTACGTGCAGGGTTACACAATCCTCCCTCAGATGATATTACGATGAAAATTGTAGCGGATCGAGCGTTTCAAGTTGATTGAATCATTAATGAAAATGTGGGGTAAATAACAATTACTAGCATTCAAGAATCTAGTCAGCTGATTTTCAGTGAGATTCTTGAATGCAATTCCATAATATGTAGTTTTCACGGTCTATACAAGCAACAATGTAAGTCTTTAGTTGTTTGAAAACACTCATAAATGAGGAATGAGGACATAATGATTATTCCCCTTGAACTTGGACTAATTCTTTATTGTTTGATGAACTCGCTGGCATATTTGCAAGGGAAACACTCATTCCTCCCATGATAATAACTGCTAATGTTAAACTAATAATGATACGTCTGCTTAAATCCTTCACTAAGAAACCTCCCAAAATTTTTCAATTATTAAACAAATTGGTGATGAAGAATGTTTTATCATTTGAAAGTATTGAACCAAACATAATTTATTCATAAATAAGGGAAATGATGATATAAAAAATGTTAATTTTATGTAAATTTCATGACAAAATGATAAACAAAGCAAATAGCAGTTTCGATTTTTCTTTTTTTAAAGCCTGTTTTCTAAGAGATTGTTGCTATTAAAACGAAAACTATTTAAGGTTGATTAGCGCGGATTGCGAGACTACTGCGGGAGCAGCAGGACAGGTGAGACTCATGCAGGCGTTTACGCCGAGGATGCTTCACCCTCGCCGCTCGCCCCTACAGAAAGCGAGCATCTTCAGCTGCAATCAACCACACCACAATACTTGGTAAATAGCAACAAAGTTTGCGAAAACAGCCTTTCTAAAAAAAGACTTAAAGAAAATCGAATTTCTTTAAGTCTTTAAGTATGATAGATATCTATTTATTTTGCAGCCTTTAATAATTTACTGATAACTGTCAAAGATCTACCTGTACCAATTGCGACAGCTTCAAGTGGGTTTGGAGCAATATGGACAGGAACAACAATTTCCTCACTTAGCCAATCTTGTATACCATTCATTAAAGCTCCACCACCTGTCAGAATGACACCTCGATCAACAATATCGCCACTAAGCTCAGGTGGACAATCTTCCAGTGTAGCACGAATTGCTTCTAAAATGTGTAATAGTGATTCTCTCATAGCTTCCTGCATTTCATACGATGACACATTGATTGTCTTCGGTAAGCCTGTTACTAAGTCACGGCCGCGAATATCCATTGTTACTTTTTCATGTTTAGCTAATGCGTAGCCTATTTCTATTTTCATATCTTCAGCAGTACGTTCACCAATTAATAGATTGTAATTTTTACGAATATATTGAATGATATCTTCATCTAATTGGTCACCGCCAATTCGAATAGAATTGCATGAAACGACACCACCAAATGAAATGATTGCTACTTCAGTAGTTCCCCCGCCAATATCAACAATCACATTGGCAATCGGTTCATCAACTGGTAAATCTGCACCAATCGCAGCTGCTACCGGTTCTTCAATTAAATGGACTTGCTTTGCACCTGAGCTTCTAATTGCGTCTTGAATAGCTCTTCTTTCTACAGATGTAGCACCTGATGGCGTGCAAACAACAACAGTTGGTTTACGCATAGATATACCTAGTTTACGAGAGGCAATCTTCATAATATGTTTTAACATGTCTGTTGTAATATCGTAATCTGCGATTACACCATCTTTTAGTGGCCTAACGGCAACTATTTTACCTGGCGTCTTACCAATCATACTTTTTGCTTCAGATCCCACCGCTAAAACTTTTTTTGTTACAGTATCGATCGCTACCACAGAGGGTTCATTTAGAACAATTCCTTTATTTTTACTATAAACCAATATATTTGCTGTTCCTAAATCTATTCCAATTTCAGTATTTGTTAACATGATTTAATCAAACCTCATTTCTTCTCACTTTATTATAGATTTTGTGGAAGTTTGTAGTTTTTTGGGGGCTGCTTTTTATCTGAAAAAAGATCGTCATCTCTTTGTCATCTTTTCGTCATAAAGGTGACAGGTTTTAACAGTTTATAAACTCTTCAAACGTTATTATTAAGTTAGTAGAATAATTTACTTTATTGATATAAAACTTTAAAGCAAAAATGTTTTTATTGGATTTATAAATATAGTTGATGATATTAGGTAAAATCCTTTTCGAATAAGATAAAAAACTACTTGAGTAAATAAACTGACAGGATTGTTGAAATAAAAGGGAATTTATTGAGGTGAAAAAATGTTTATATTTTCCTATTTACCATATATTTCATAGGATAAAGTAATCTGTTTTAATTTTCTGAAAATAGATTAATCGGACTATTTATTATATCTATATAAAAATTATAATAGAATTTAATACTTTAATTTTTTACTAGAAAAATAATTTACAAGAATAAGGGGGATTATTTTTTGAGGAAATTAAAAAGGGGAATTGAGACAAAAAGAAGGAGTCAATGGAATAAGATGTTTAAAATGACAGCAAGTTCACTTGTTGTGGGAGGGTTATTATTCAGTACATATTTTCCAGCTTCTTCAAGTGTACAAGCTGCAGTAACGGTTCCGGAATCAGCACCTATTGACTGGAATCTTGTACCTGATGAACGTTTGGTAAATGCATTAAAAGAAAAAGGTATCATCGCAAAAAATGCTTCGCCAGAGCAAGTGAAAAAGACCTTAAAACAATATATTGAGAAAAAGCAAGGTGAAAAGGAGAAAGTAGATTCAGAGGATCACTCAAGTAAAAAAATGAATGATAAGAAATCAAAGGATTTTTTAGAAAAACAAAAGGAAAAATTAACAAAGCAGCTAAATAAAGGGCATAAGAAAATTGATAAAGGCAATCGAAATGGATATGTAAAAGTAAATTCTGCAAAGCAAGCTCCATATAATGGTGGAGTTCGAACGGATAAGGTGCTAGTCTTGTTAACTGAATTTGATGATTTCAAACACAACAATGTCATACAGGAAGAAGGATATATGTATGCAGATGATTTTAACCGCGAACATTACGATAAATTAATGTTTGGTGATAAAGAATTTACTTTATTTAATGGTGAAAAGGTTAAAACATTTAAGCAATATTATGAAGAGCAATCAGGCGGAAGTTATACGGTAGATGGAACAGTTTCAGATTGGCTCACAGTACCTGGAAAAGCAAGAGACTACGGTGATGATAATCCTGCTGGCGGTCATGATAACTTAGATCCCGAAGGTCCGCGTGATCTTGTGAAAGATGCTTTAAATGCTGCTGTAGCATCAGGCATTAATTTAGCAGAATATGACCAATTTGACTTATATGATCTTGATAGTGATGGCAATCAAAATGAGCCTGATGGATTAGTTGATCATTTAATGATCATCCACGCTGGTTCTGGACAGGAAGCTGGCGGCGGAGCGTTAGGTGATGATTCAATATGGTCACATCGCTGGACATTAGATGGGGTCTATCCTGTAACAGGTACAAAAGCGCAAGTTGATTATTGGGGCGGCTCAATGGGTGCATTTGATTATACTATTCAGCCAGAAGATGGTGCTGTTGGTGTGTTTGCACATGAATTTGGCCATGACCTGGGTTTACCTGATGAATATGATACACAATATTCTGGACAGGGTGAACCGATTGCATCGTGGTCAATTATGAGTGGAGGCAGTTGGAATGGTAAAATCGCTGGAACAGCACCAACGAGTTTTTCACCGCAAAATAAAGAATTTTTCCAAACAACTATGGGTGGAAATTGGGCAAATATTGTAGAGGTTGACTATGAAGATATTGATAAAAATGGAATAGCCTCGTATATTGACCAAAGTGTAACGAAGTCTAAAAATCCTGGGATTGTGAAAGTGAATTTACCACAAAAAGATGTAAAAGGAATCATGCCTGCATTCGGTGAAAAGTACTATTACAGTACAAAAGGCGATGATCTTCACACATTATTAACTACTCCTGAATTTGATTTAACAAATGTTACATCTGCAACATTCCAGGCTAAGGCTTTTTATGAAGTTGAATTTGATTATGACTATGTGTATGTGAATGCTGAAATAGAAGGTGAAGATCCAGTGCAATTAGATGTCATTGGTGATGAAAATACATCAGGTGGCTATGAATCTACTCTAGGGAAATGGAGCGATATCACCTATGATCTTACTCCATATGCCGGCAAGAAAGTAAAACTTGTATTTGAATATGTTACAGACGGCGGATTAGCTCCAAATGGTTTTGCGATCGATGAGTTGAAAGTAACAGCTGATGGAACAGAAATTTTTACAGATAATGCAGAAGGTGATGCAAAAGTATCTTTAGATGGATTCATCGTCACAAATGGGTATTCTAAAGCGGACAACTACTATTATCTTGAATGGAGAAATTATGCAGGATCTGATAAAGCGCTTGCCTATTCAAGAGATGCTGTTTACAACACAGGATTAGTCGTTTGGTATGCTGATGAAAGTTTTACAGATAACTGGGTTGGTGTTCATCCAGGGGAGGGCTTTTTAGGTGTTGTAGACTCACATCCTGAAGCTGTTTTTGGAACATTGAATGGACAAAAGACGGTCTCTCAAAGTACACGCTATCAAATAGCTGATGCAGCTTTTTCATATGATGAAACTCCAAAATTTTATGTTGATTCACCATCTCGTGGTGCATATAACTTTGTAAGTTTGAAAGGGAACCGTATCTTTAATGATTCAATCCCATACATTGATTCTAATATTAAAGATGCTGGACGTCTTGTTCCAACATATGGTTTGAAATTTGAAGTAATCGGTGAAGCAAAAGACAATTCTGCTGGAGCGGTTTGGATCCATAAATAAGGATATATCTATTCAAAGCTAGCACATTAGATTTTCTTAGAATAAAAAAGAAAATCATGTGTTAGCTTTTTATTTTTTACGGTACATGAAAATAGATTTTTACTAATTTGATAAAATGAAAAATTGACAGAAAGACCTTTGGTTTCTTTTAATCATGATATACTTAATAGCAAATGATTTTGTATACCATCAAGGAACAAAGGTGATGACATGATACAACTGGCTGAGAATAAATTGAATGAATATTTTGGCTACTCTTCTTTTAGAAAAGGCCAAGAAGAAATAATAGACAACGTATTAAATGGAAATGATACTTTAGCAATTATGCCTACAGGTGGAGGGAAATCCATATGCTATCAGATTCCAGCATTACTAATGGATGGCATCACAATCGTTATTTCTCCACTTATCTCATTAATGAAGGATCAAGTAGATGCGCTAACGAGTGTTGGTATCTCATCTACCTATATTAATAGCAGTCTTTCTGCGACTGAATTAAATGAACGATTGACTGCAGTAAGAGCAGGTGTTTATAAAATTATTTATATTGCTCCAGAGCGTCTTGATTCTCAAGTTTTCCACTCGTTTCTTTTATCGATGAATGTATCGATGGTCGCGGTTGATGAAGCGCATTGTATTTCTCAATGGGGACATGATTTTCGACCAAGCTATCGTAGGATAAAAGAGTTGATTTATGAATTTGAGCAAAAGCCACTTGTTATGGCATTAACGGCTACTGCAACAAGGGAAGTTACTTCAGATATTTGTCAGCTATTAAATATCTCTGAATTAAATACTTTTGTAACTGGGTTTGCTCGCGAGAATTTAACGTTTAATGTAATAAAAGGTGAAAATAAACGAGATTATATAACGAAATATATTAAAGCAAATCCCGATCAGGCTGGTATTATCTATGCTTCTACACGAAAGGAAGTTGATGAGCTATATCAATACTTAAAAAAGAGCGGCTTAAAAGTTGGGAAATATCATGCTGGTTTATCAGAACAGGAACGATCAGATCAGCAGGATCAGTTTCTTTTTGATAGACTAGATGTCATGGTTGCAACAAATGCATTTGGAATGGGAATAAATAAGTCTAATGTGCGATATGTTATTCATCACAACCTCCCTAAAAATATTGAGGCTTACTATCAGGAAGCTGGTCGAGCTGGTCGTGATGGTGAAAAAAGTGAATGTATAATATTGTTTGCAGGTCATGATATTCAGCTTCAAAAGTTTTTAATTGAACAAACAACATTAAGTCATGATAAAAAAATGCACGAATATCAAAAGCTCCAACAGATGGTGGATCTCTGTCATACTGAAAAATGTATTCAATCATATATTGTAGAATATTTTGGAGAAAATTCCCCAGATTCGGATTGCGGGAAATGTATTAATTGTCGGGATACACGTTCAAAAATTGATGTTACAACAGATGCTTTAATGGTTTTTTCTTGTATCAAAAGAATGAATGAAAGATTTGGTAAAACACTTGTTGCACAAGTATTAAAAGGCTCAAAAAACAAACGTATAACACAAATGGGATTTGAAAAGCTTTCAACATATAGCTTAATGAAGCATAAAACGGAGAAACAAATTGTTGATTTTATTGATTTTCTAATTGCTGAAGGTTACTTATCCTTAACAAATGCTCAATATCCTGTTCTAGAGCTTAGTAATAAAGCTAGGCAAGTAATTGTTGAGAAACAGCAGATCTATAAGAAAGAACAAATGATAATTCAGGCAATTGAGGCAAATGATACTTTATTTGAAAAACTTAAGCAGGTGAGAAGAGATTTAGCCTCAAAGCTAGCAGTGCCGCCCTATATTATATTTTCAGATAGTAGTTTAAAAGATATGAGCAGTAAATGCCCAATAAATGAAGATGAATTTTTAGAAGTAAAGGGTGTTGCAAAGGCGAAGCTCGAAAAATATGGTAATGACTTTCTTGCAGTCATTTGTGAGTTTATGAAGGTGGAAAGAAAAACACCTATAAACAGTGAAGCTAATCCAACTTTACAAAAAGTTGTTTCAAATAAAACCGCTAGCTATCTCACTACCTATGAATGCTATCAGGAAGGAACTTCAATTAAAGATATTTGTATAAATAGGGGTTTATCAGAAATTACCGTACAAAACCATCTTATTCGTGCTGCAAGTGAAGGCTATCCAATCCAATGGTCACAAATCATTTCAGATGAAGAAGAGGCGCTTATCATTGAAAAAGTTTATGAGCTTGGAACGGAAATGTTAAAACCAATTAAAGAAGCACTTCCAGATCATATTAATTATTTTCAAATCAAGGCAACAATTTGTAAATTACAACTAGAGTCTGTTAAACATTAAAATATGTGTCAAAGGACACGTTCACATCCATAAGATTCGCATCGATAAGATGAAATCAGATTGTATGTGAACGTTGTTTTTATTTTGATAAAGTTTTTTCTTCTAATGAAGAGTTATTTAACCAGTATTTTAATATACTTGGTACGAAACCAATAATAAAAAGTAAGCGAATAAATTGCAGAGAACTTACAATTGCTGGATTTGCATCAATGACCGAAGCTGTTAACACCATTTCGACAAGACCGCCTGGAGCTAATGACAGAATAGCAGTTGCTATATCTAAATCAGTGACAAGTGAAAATAAATAGCCAAAACCAAAGCTGGCTATAATTAAAAGAATGCTCGTTAAAAAATAGTAGCCACAATACTTCCCGCCCAATTTTAAATCCTCAAAAGTAATCATTAATCCTAATCCAATCCCTATCGTTAGTTGTGCAAGGATTAAGAAGAAATCATGAATAGAAGGTAATGAAATACCAAGAATATTTACTATCGAAGTAGTTAAAAGTGGGCCTATTACAAATGCAGCTGGGACCTTCTTGTTCAGTAACCACCCTACGATACCAGCAAGAACAAACCAACTATATGATAGGAAGCTTGATTGACCTTGGAGGGCATCAAAAGATTGGACATCTAATTGTGGTTGGAACAAATGTTGGATAGTAAAAGGAACAAACAATACAACAGTTAATAGTCTTACTGTTTGGAAGATTGTTACTAATGACGTATTGGCATGGAGAGATTGACTTGCAGCAACCATTTCTGATAGACCGCCAGGAATGGATGCGAAAATACTCGTATTTATATCGATTTTTACGAGTTTGCTTATTAAGAAACCATTTAAAATACTTATCAGGATTAGGGAAATAACTGTTATTAAAAAAGGGACCAAATAAGGGCCTACTATTAAAAACGTTTCTTTTGTAAAAGCTAAGCCAAAGGAAATACCTAAAATGATAAATGATCCGTTTTTAATAATGAGAGGTTGATATAATTGTTTACCTGTAACGAAAATTGATCGCCAAATGATTAATATTGTCATTGGACCGAGAATCCATGCAAGCGGGATATGGAAAAAACTAAAAAGCAAACCACCAATCGAACCGATAATATATGGTAATAGCACATTGGTAATAGATTGAATCATATGTACCTCCATTAATTGACTGTCTTGTTATTTTACCACACGATTCAACATTAGGAGTTTAATTAGTAATGCTATTTAAGGGGAAAATACGATTTGTAGATGATAGGTGGAATCGAAAAGATATAGCTTTTTCATGAAAGTGTTTCTACAGTTAACATGATGATCACTATATATAAAATTGAGATTTTATGGTAAGATTTTTGTGTTAAAGATGCGGCTTGCGCATTTTATATGAGCGGAGGTATAGTGATGAAAAAAGAATTTGCAGTAATTGGTCTCGGTCGATTTGGGGGTAGTATCTGCCGCGCTCTTAGTGAAGAGGGTCTTGAAGTAATGGCCATTGATACAGATGAAGATAAAGTGAATGAATTTGCCAATATTGCTTCACATGCAGTTGTTGGGGATACGACAGATGAAACTGTTTTAAAAAGCCTTGGGATTCGTAATTTTGATCATGTCATTGTTGCAATAGGAGATAACATTCAAGCGAGTATCCTTACAACATTAATTCTTAAGGAATTAGGCGTTAAAGATATTACAGTTAAAGCAACAAATGATTACCATGAAAAAGTACTTTCTAAAATTGGAGCAGACCGAATCGTTCATCCGGAAAGAGATATGGGAAGAAGAATTGCTCACAAAATCATTTCAAATAATGTATTAGATTATCTAGAGCTTTCTGATGAGCATAGTATTGTTGAGATCGTCGCAAATGAAAAAATTCATGGGAATTCAATCATTGACTTGGATATACGTGCTAAATACGGGATAAACATAGTTGCAATGAAGCGAAACAGAGATATTATTGTTTCACCGCAAGCAAATGAAATGATTAAAAAAAATGATGTTTTAATCGTAATTGGAGCAGATACAGATATAAATCGGTTCGAAAAGCGTTTATTAGGAGATTAAATAAAAAGAGTGAGGCTGACATTTCGTCAATCTCACTCTTTTTTATTTTATATTATTTCTTATACTTCCATAATAATTGGGAGTATCATTGGACGGCGTTTTGTTTTTTCATATAAGAAAGGTGCAAGTGTATCTGTTATCTCATTTTTAATTTCAGACCACTGGCTCGTACGACGTTCCATTATTTTAGATAAATGCTTTGTGATAAGTGATTGTGCATCATTAATTAAATCACCTGACTCACGCATATAGACAAATCCTCTTGAGATAATATCAGGTCCTGCTGATATTTTAAAGTCCTTCATATTAATGCTAACTACTACGATAACGAGTCCTTCTTCAGAAAGAATACGACGATCACGTAATACGATATTGCCAATATCCCCAATACCACTTCCATCGATATATACTGATCCAGATGGGATTTTTCCAGCGACACCTACTTCATTATCACCGATAGCCAATACTTCGCCATTATCCATAATAAAACAGTTCTTTTCTTCAACACCACAATCTACGGCTGTTTTTGCGTGCGTTTTTTGCATGCGGTACTCACCGTGGATTGGCATGAAATATTTAGGTTTCATTAAGCGGAGCATGAGTTTTTGTTCTTCTTGGCTACCATGACCAGATGTGTGAATGTCATTAAATGGACCATGAATAACCTCTGCACCAGCACGGTAAAGCTGATTAATTGTTTTGCTGACGCTCAATGTATTACCTGGAATAGGTGAAGAAGAGAAAACAACATTATCACCAGGAATGATTTGAATTTGACGATGTGTTCCATTAGCAATACGAGAAAGTGCAGCCATTGGTTCGCCTTGACTACCAGTACATAAAATAGCTACACGATGTGAAGGCATACGGTTAATTTCATGTGCATCTACAAATGTATCTTTTGGACAGCTGATGTATCCTAAATCTTGTCCGATTTGAATGGCAGCTTCCATGCTTCTTCCGAATACTGCGATTTTTCGACCATGTGTAACGGCTGCCTCAACAACTTGCTGCAGACGATGGATGTTGGAAGCGAATGTAGCAAAAATAATCCGCCCATCAACTTTACGGAAGATTTCATTGATGCTATCACCAACTCGTCTTTCTGACATTGTAAAATTAGGTACTTCACTATTTGTACTATCAGATAATAAGCAAAGTACACCGTCACGGCCAATTTCAGCCATTTTTGTTAAATTTGCCGGCTCGCCAACTGGTGTAAAATCAAATTTAAAGTCACCTGTATGTACAATGTTACCTGGAGGTGTTTTAACAACAATTCCATATGAATCTGGGATACTATGTGTTGTTCTAAAAAACGTAACAGATGTTTTTCTAAACTTTATAATGTCATCTTCTTTAATTTCGATTAATTTCGCTTGGCGTAAAAGTCCGTGCTCTTCAAGTTTGTTTCTTAATAAACCAAGTGCGAGTTTTCCACCATAGATTGGAATATTAACTTGTCGTAATAAATATGGAATACCGCCAATATGATCTTCATGTCCGTGCGTAATAAATAAACCTTTGATTTTGTCTTCGTTTTTTGATAAATACGTGTAATCTGGAATAACATAATCAATACCAAGCAGCTCGTCTTCTGGAAACTTAATACCAGCATCAATAAGGACGATCTCATCCTGGAATTGCACACCGTACGTGTTTTTACCGATTTCACCAAGTCCGCCTAATGCAAAAATGGCAACTTGGTCATTCTTAACAAATTTCATAACAATCAAATCTCCAATACTTTGTAGTTTTCACTTTGTTTTTCATATTCTAAATATGCTCCATCTAATGGTGAAACAAATTCGATATTATAAGGACGGTCTTTTAATTTAGAACGAACTTCCCCTTCAGTTTTTCCTTCAATATAAAGAGTGTTTGTTCTTTCACGAACAGGAACCTCTGTAATCTTATCTTGATAGTATACTTTAAAAATCATTTACCAAATCTCTCCTTAACTACCGTTTGTTAGACTAACTTTTTCTATTATATGCGATATTTACGTTCAAGCCAAGTCTAGAAGGGATGTGTTCATTCATCTATATAAGTAATAAACAACTTTTATTTTTTAGTTATCTATAAAATGTTATTATAATTGATAAAATTGGATTAGTTTAGTTTAATTTACCTAAAAAAGTAGGCTTAAGCAATTGTTCGGCGTTTTAATAGATGCTTCCATTGTTTTCTTATTGATTTTTTTAACCTTTTTAACATATTTATTACCTCCTGTTTCTTAAATAGGGTGTCTTTATTACACATTAAGGATGTGTAGACATTAACCGTCCAATATCTATATTTTCCCTGTTAGTATATGTAGTGTTCATTTAGATTTACATGGATATTCGTGGAAAAAATTTGGTTTTAACTTAACAATATTATTTGCTTGATATAAATAACTTCGCTAATATGGTAATTGGTTTACAAAAAACAATTTATATAATTCGTATTTAAAAAAGATTAGTCAGGTTAACACAGTAAAAAATGAAGGAGCTTGTATATGGATGAAAAAGTAATATTTTTTGATATTGACGGAACTATATTAGACCATAATAAAGAAATTCCTTCCTCAACGAGAGATGCAATACAAATGCTTAAAGATCATGGACACCATGTTGCAATTGCAACAGGTCGTGCCCCATTTATGTTTGAAGATTTACGAAAAGAACTCGATATTCACTCGTATGTTAGTTTTAATGGTCAATATGTTGTTTTTGAAGACGAGGTGATATTTGAGAATCCATTAAAAAAAGAAACACTGGAGAATCT
Organism: Metabacillus sediminilitoris; assembly: GCF_009720625.1. Lineage (NCBI taxonomy): Bacteria > Bacillati > Bacillota > Bacilli > Caryophanales > Bacillaceae > Metabacillus > Metabacillus sediminilitoris. The sequence continues at coordinate 3,814,165 of NZ_CP046266.1, read as the reverse complement.
TTTACAATTTGCAGATAAAGAAAATCATCCACTTGTGTTTATGAGTGAAGAAGATATGATGTCGACAACAGGTGAGCACCCATTTATTGAACAAAGCATGGGGAGTTTAAAATTTACACACCCAAAAGAAAACCGTCACTATTATCGTGAGAAAAATATTTATCAAACTCTACTTTTTTGTGAATCTGCCGAGGAAGAACGATATCAACATTATTCAGAACTAAAGCTTATTAGATGGCATGAATTGTCTACAGATATATTACCTGTAAATGGTTCAAAAGCTGAGGGTATTAAGCAATTAGCTAAGAGGTTAAACATAGATCGTGAAAATATATACGCATTTGGCGATGGATTAAATGATTTAGAAATGATTGAATATGTCGGTACAGGGGTAGCAATGGGGAATGCAGTTCAGTCATTAAAGGAAATTGCAGATTATATAACAAAGCCAGTTAATGAAGATGGTATTTTATACGGGATTCAACAATTAGAACTTGTAAAATAAGAAGGGTAAGCCCTTCTTATTTTTATGGAAAAAAGTACACGTTTTTTGAAATTTAGTTGAATTCTCTTATAACGCCGAAATCCCTTGAAAATTGAGATTTAGTTAGGTAATAGGCGCAAAAGAAACACATGAATGCATTAAGATTTACAGTATATTTAGATATTTACTTGTTTATCGATCAATCGCAATTGCATTATCAGGTTCCTGAAAAGGGTTTTCACTATTAATATGATCATAAAACATAACACCATTCAAATGATCGATTTCATGCTGAAAGACAATAGCTAACACACCTTTAAGTCGGATATCAATTTTCTCTCCTTCTATGTTAGTTGCTTTTACACGTATTCTTGCATAACGTGGAACGATTCCTGGAACAGCTCGATCAACAGATAGACAACCTTCTCCGCTTGTTAGGTAACTTTTCTCGACAGAGTGGCTAACAATTTTTGGGTTGAACAGTGCGTAACTATGTTGCACACCTTTTTCATCTTGAGCATAGATTGCAATCATTCTTTTTGCAACATTAATTTGCGGTGCAGCAAGTCCAATACCTGGTCGTAAACCATACTTTTTGGATATTTCAGGATCTTGACTATTTTTTACATATTCAAGCATCTTAGATAATGTATCTTTGTCATGATCTGAAGCTGGAAAAGGAACCTCCTCTGCTACTTTCCTTAAGGTAGGATGACCTTCTCTAATAATATTTTCCATTGTAATCATGATGTAACACTCCTTAACGGAACAATAATTGATATATTTGATTATATAGGAACATACGTAAAACGAAAAGATTTCAGTACTTTTCTTCCAATTATGTGTATGTAGGAAGGCAAAGAGCTAACAAATAAGTATTGGCCAAAAGCCAAGTGAATTTTATTTGTTAGCTCATTTTTTTAGGTTTTTTTCACAAACTTTGTTGCTGTTTACCAAGTATTGCGATGTGGTTAATTTCAGCGGGGAGGGTGGCGAGCCTCCTCAGTGTAATCGCCTGTTGGGTCTCACACTCCACTACAATCAACCTTAAATAAATGTCGTTTTAAAAGTAACAATCTCTTAAAAAAGAACCATTTTTTAAAACATCTTAGTAATTAAAATAAGTAGCACCGACAATAATCAGAAGAATAAACAGAACAACGATTAATGCAAAGCTATTTCCATAACCGTAAGTTGGAGCTGCATAACCGTGACCGTAGTTACAACCACAATCGTAATGATACATTTTTAACAACCTCCCCGTGATCATACGCCATATGACGTATAGTACACACTATTCAACTAGTTCATTTGTGTATAGACAAAAGCCCAGTATGAATTTTATTTATTTAGTTCTAAAGGGTAGACAAGCACATAGGATGTAGTAAATGCCATTAATCATAACTGATAATAATCCAATTCAAAAAAGCGCCTTTTATAATAAAACGCGTTGATCATTTAAAAATGATCATGGTATGACATGATGTCTAAGTTAACGTAATAGTCACAAATTTTGACTTTTATAATTAGACGTACATATTTTTTTATATAATGAAAATCGATAGGTAATTGTAAAAAATGTCAGAACAGCTTATAGTAGAAATTGTCTGAGCGTAAGGGGGAAAATGATTTGTTCACATTTAGGAAAAAAAAGACGTTACGTGTATTTTTAGTATCATGTATTCTATTAACCTTTCTATCCGGTTGTTTAGGTCCATCTCCAGAAGAAAATATTTACACAACATTAGAAAAAGTTGTCACGCTAGAGGAAGCATTTAATGATCAGCAGAAGCCTTTACAAGAGCTTGAGAAAAAAGAATCTGATCTTTATAACCAAATTATGGATCTTGGTATGAAGGAATTTGATAAGGTAATTTCCTTGTCAAAAGAAGCATTAACTCTTGTGGAAGAGCGTGAAACGAAAATAAACAAAGAGTATGAAAGTATGATGTCGTCAAAAGAGGAATTTGCTAAAATTGATGAAGAAATTGAAAAAATAAAAGACGAAAGCCTTGCAAAACAAGCTTCAAAATTGAAAACGACAATGGAGAATCGTTACAGCACATATGAAAGTTTGTATGATGCATATAAATCTTCCATTTCCCTTGATAAAGAGCTTTACACGATGCTTCAAAAAGAGGATTTAACACTTGATGATCTAGAATCTCAAATTAAAAAGGTAAATGATTCTTATAAAACTGTTATGGAATATAATGAAATATTCAATCAAACAACAGAAGATTTTAATGAGTTAAAATTAGAATTTTATAATCAAGCAGAGTTGAATGTAGAAGGAAGTAAATCACAATAAAAAAACCTAATCATGCGATTAGGTTTTTTTATTGTGATTTTTTAGAGAAAGAAGAATCTCCATATTGGATTGTTTTTTGAAAAGTCCTTCTTTTTAGAATAGAAATCTGTATCATAAAGAATGTAACAGTTTCTGTTTTTGTAGTAATACAGATTTAAAGATGCGTGAGTTTTTATGTATAAGGCTAAAGAAAATATTTTTAAAAAATGGTATATAAACTAATTGACGGACAAGAAAAAAATGGTGTAAACTTGTTATTGAATTAAAGAAGGTTGTATTAGTGTATACATAAATAAAACTAATACAGAGTGAACTGAAAAGTTCTTTACAGCCATTCCATTGAGTTTGTCTTTTTTAAATCTCATGAATGGGTATTAGTAAGGTAGGTTTGAATTCAAAAAAATTGTGTCAACCATCATAATTTAGGGTAACCTAATGCTGTGCATATTGGAATTCTCTTACTAAATACGAAAATAGTTCAGGTTAAATAGCAAGTAGACATTCAGTCAATTGATAAATTGGCAGATTTTACGAAGCACTGTATCACGATATGTTGCTCGCAAATTCTACACGCCTATTTACTTGAACAATACTCTTAAAAATGGAAAGGAAGAGGTTATAAAATGGCTGCAAAAACTAAAAGCGCTGTTGTTGATAGTAAGAAACAGTTTGAAGCTATTTCTAAGCAGTTCGAAACATTACAAATTTTAAATGAAGAAGGTCAAGTCGTAAATGAAGCGGCTATGCCTGATATTAGTGATGAACAGTTAAAAGAACTTATGCGTCGTATGGTTTATACACGTATTTTAGATCAACGATCAATTTCATTAAATCGTCAAGGCCGTCTAGGTTTCTATGCTCCAACAGCAGGTCAAGAAGCTTCGCAACTTGCTTCACAATTTGCGTTAGAAAAAGAAGACTGGATTTTACCAGGATACCGTGATGTTCCACAAATTATTTGGCATGGCCTTCCACTTTATCAAGCTTTCTTGTTCTCACGTGGACATTTCCATGGTAACCAAATGCCTGAAGGTGTAAATTGCCTATCTCCACAAATCATTATTGGAGCTCAATACATTCAAACAGCTGGTGTTGCACTTGGTTTGAAAAAGAAAGGTAAACAAGCTGTAGCAATTACTTATACTGGTGATGGTGGAGCGTCTCAAGGTGATTTCTATGAAGGAATTAACTTTGCTGGTGCATACAAAGCTCCTGCGATCTTCGTTGTTCAAAATAACCGTTATGCAATTTCAACACCTGTTGAAAAACAATCTGCTGCACAAACAATTGCGCAAAAAGCAGTTGCTGCTGGTATCGTAGGTGTTCAAGTTGATGGTATGGATCCATTAGCTGTTTATGCAGCTGTTCGTGATGCTAGAGAACGTGCGATTAATGGTGAAGGCCCAACTTTAATTGAAACATTAACATTCCGCTATGGTCCACACACAATGGCTGGAGATGACCCAACACGTTACCGTACGAAAGAAACTGAAAACGAGTGGGAAGCAAAAGATCCTTTAGTTCGTTTCCGTAAATACTTAGAGGCAAAAGGTATCTGGAACGAAGAGGAAGAAAACAAAACAATTGAACAAGCAAAAGAAGATATTAAAGAAGCGATTCAAAAAGCTGATAAATATCCAAAACAAAAGGTAACGGACTTGATGGAAATCATGTACGAAGAAATGCCTTATAACTTAAAAGAGCAATATGAAATTTACAAAGCAAAGGAGTCGAAATAAGCCATGGCACAAATGACAATGATTCAAGCCATCACTGATGCATTGCGCACAGAGCTAAAAAATGACGAAAACGTCCTCGTATACGGAGAAGACGTTGGCGTAAACGGTGGCGTATTCCGTGCAACGGAAGGACTTCAAAAAGAATTTGGAGAAGATCGTGTATTTGACACTCCTCTTGCAGAGTCTGGTATTGGTGGTCTAACTGTCGGTTTTGGTTTAACAGGATTCCGTCCGGTAATGGAAATTCAATTCTTCGGTTTCGTCTACGAAGTAATGGATTCATTAAGCGGACAATTAGCACGTATGCGTTATCGTTCTGGCGGACGTTGGACAGCTCCAGTCACAATCCGTTCTCCATTTGGAGGTTTCGTACATACTCCTGAGCTTCATGCTGATAGCTTAGAAGGTCTAGTTGCACAACAACCTGGATTGAAAGTTGTTATTCCTTCAACTCCATATGATGCAAAAGGACTTTTAATCTCTGCAATTCGTGATAACGATCCAGTTGTCTTCTTGGAGCATATGAAATTGTACCGCTCATTCCGTCAGGAAGTTCCTGAAGAAGAGTACACAATTGAAATCGGTAAAGCTGATGTAAAACGTGAAGGTACAGATTTATCAATCATCACTTATGGTGCAATGGTACATGAGTCTTTAAAAGCTGCTGAAGAGCTAGAAAAAGAAGGCGTATCTGTAGAGGTTGTAGATCTTCGTACAATTAGTCCGTTAGATATTGAAACAATTATCTCATCAGTAGAGAAAACAGGTCGTGCGATCGTTGTACAAGAAGCACAAAAACAAGCTGGTATTGCAGCAAGTGTTGTTGCTGAAATTACAGAACGCGCAATTCTTAGCTTAGAAGCTCCAGTAATGCGAGTTACTGCACCTGACACAGTTTATGCATTTACTGAGGCAGAAAATGTTTGGTTACCAATTTATAAAGATATTATTGAAACTGCTAAAAAAGTAGTGAATTTCTAATACTAAAGTATGTTATTCGTCAGTATTTAATTGACGGTAAAAGAAACCTGAAGCTTTTACCAATTGGTAAAGCCAGGTTTTCGTCATGATTTTTAAAATCTTAAGGAGGTAGAATGATTTGGCATTCGAATTTAAATTGCCTGATATCGGTGAAGGAATTCACGAAGGTGAGATCGTAAAGTGGTTCGTTAAAGAAGGCGATAAAGTTGAAGAAGATGATGTCTTAGCAGAAGTACAAAATGATAAAGCTGTTGTTGAAATTCCATCACCAGTTAAAGGGACAGTTACGAAAGTAAATGTTGAAGAGGGAACAGTTGCAACAGTTGGTCAAACAATCATTACTTTTGATGCACCAGGTTATGAAAACTTGAAATTTAAAGGTGATCATGGTGATGACGAGCCTAAGTCTGAAGAAAAAACAGAAGCTCAAGTTCAAGCTACTGCAGAAGCTGGTCAAGATCTAAATAAAGCAGAAGCACCTAAACAAGAAAAACAAGAAGGTGTACAACCTGAAATTGAAGTAGATCCAAACAAGCGTATCATCGCTATGCCTTCTGTTCGTAAATACGCTCGCGAAAAAGATGTTGATATTCGTCAAGTATCTGGAAGCGGCAAAAACGGTCGTGTGTTGAAAGAGGATGTTGAAACATTCCTACAAGGTGGCGGTGTAGCATTAACTGAAGAAGCTCCAGCAGCACCTGAAGAAAAACAAGCTAAACCTGCAGCAGCAAAAGCAGCTCCAGAAGGCGAATTCCCAGAAACTCGCGAAAAAATGAGCCCAATTCGTAAAGCAATCGCAAAAGCGATGGTTAACTCTAAACATACTGCTCCACACGTAACATTAATGGATGAAGTTGATGTAACAAACTTAGTTGCTCACAGAAAACAATTTAAAAGTGTTGCAGCGGACCAGGGTATTAAGTTAACATATTTACCGTACGTGGTGAAAGCTCTTACTTCAGCTCTTAAAAAGTATCCGGTTCTTAATACTTCACTTGATGATAAAACAGAAGAAGTTGTTCAAAAACATTATTTCAACATCGGTATTGCTGCTGACACTGAAAAAGGTCTATTAGTACCTGTTGTAAAAAATGCAGAACGCAAGTCTGTTTTTGAAATTTCTGATGAAATTAATGGACTAGCTACAAAAGCTCGTGATGGTAAGCTTGCTCCAAACGAAATGAAAGGTGCTTCTTGTACAATCTCTAACATTGGTTCTGCTGGTGGACAATGGTTTACACCTGTTATAAACCACCCAGAAGTTGCTATTTTAGGAATTGGACGTATTGCTGAAAAACCTGTTGTTCGTGATGGAGAAATTGTAGTAGCTCCAGTTCTTGCTTTATCACTAAGCTTTGATCATAGAATGATCGATGGTGCTACTGCACAAAATGCTCTTAACCACATCAAGCGTTTACTTAATGATCCACAACTAATTTTAATGGAGGCGTAATCGATGGTAGTTGGAGATTTCCCGATTGAAACAGATACTCTTGTCATAGGAGCAGGTCCTGGTGGATATGTTGCAGCAATCCGCGCTGCTCAATTAGGACAAAAAGTAACAGTAGTTGAAAAAGGTACATTAGGAGGAGTTTGTTTAAACGTAGGTTGTATTCCTTCTAAAGCATTAATCTCTGCGGGTCACCGCTACGAAACAGCAAAACATTCTGAAGATATGGGAATTAAGGCTGATAACGTAACAGTTGATTTCTCAAAAGTTCAAGAATTCAAAGCTGGTGTCGTTAAAAAATTAACTGGCGGTGTTGCTGGATTACTTAAAGGTAATAAAGTTGACGTTGTTTATGGTGAAGCATATTTCGTTGATAACGAAACAGTTAAAGTTATGGATGAAACAAAATCACAAACGTACAAATTTAAAAATGTTATTATTGCAACTGGATCTCGTCCTGTTGAAATCCCAGTATTCAAATACTCAAAACGTGTAATTGATTCGACTGGTGCTTTAAATCTTCAAGAGATTCCAAAGAAACTAGTTGTTATTGGCGGGGGCGTAATCGGAATCGAGCTTGGTTCTGTATATGCTAACTTTGGGACTGAAGTTACTTTTATTGAAGCAGCTGATGATATCTTAGCAGGCTTTGAAAAACAAATGACTTCACTTGTTGCACGCGGCCTAAAGAAAAAAGGCGTAGAAATTTTCACGAAAGCTTCAGCTAAAAGTGTTGAAGAAAGTGAAACTGGCGTTAAAGTAACATTTGAAGTAAAAGGTGAAGAAAAAACTATCGATGCTGATTACTTGTTAGTATCTGTTGGACGTCGACCAAACACTGATGAGCTTGGTTTAGAGCAAGTTGGAGTTGAAATGACTGAAAGAGGAATCATCAAAATTGACAAACAATGCCGCACAAATGTTTCAAACATTTATGCGATCGGTGATATTGTTGAAGGTCCTCAATTAGCTCATAAAGCTTCATATGAAGGTAAAATTGCTGCAGAAGCAATTGCTGGAGAAAAAGCTGAAATAGATTATTTAGGTATTCCTGCTGTTGTCTTCTCTGAACCTGAATTAGCAACTGTTGGATATACAGAAGCACAGGCAAAAGAAGAAGGTCTTGAAGTAATTGCTGCTAAATTCCCATTTGCTGCTAATGGTCGTGCATTATCGCTTAATGACACAGATGGATTCTTAAAGCTTATTACTCTTAAAGAGGATGGCTTAGTTATTGGTGCGCAAATAGCTGGACCTAGTGCTTCGGATATGATTTCAGAATTAAGTTTAGCAATTGAAGCTGGAATGACAGCTGAAGATATTGCTATGACAATCCATGCACACCCAACACTTGGTGAAATTACGATGGAAGCTGCTGAAGTAGCAATTGGTTCGCCAATCCATATCGTAAAGTAATATAATATCTCATAAAAATAATCCTTGGCCTATATTGGCCAAGGATTATTTTATTAATAGGAAAATACCCCTAATTTCAAATCCAAACAATGAACATTCAAAATTAGGAGATACTTTAAAATATTTAATTAAGATAACCAATTGATTTCTAACTTAATGGGACAAAGCATCAATAACAGGTTTCATAATCTCTTCTTTTGTAAAGACGTCCCCTTCTATTTGGACTACAATTTCCTCATGTTTTACAACGAGAAGGGAAGGATATATATCTACCTCATACTGGGATTTATTATTGTTATCAGTAATAATCCTCATATTTTCAAATTCTTCAGGAAACTCTTTCCTTATATCTAGTAATGCATCATAGTAGACTGCTTCTCGATCAATATTGTCATCATCAGAAAAAAACAATAACTGCTTATCTTGAGGAAATTCTTTATCAATTTCACCTTGTGAAAATGCGCCATTTTGACATGAAGAAAGAATAAAAACCAAAATAATGAAGGCAATGAGTATTGATCTGTTCATCCTTACCCACCTCTTTATAATAGTTTAAATAGGTCTAATTCATTATGTAAAAAACACGTATATAGAGCTATAAATGAACATTCAACTGTTAAATTACACCTATTTTAACATATTAATTGAATATTCTTCCTCATGTCACTTAATTGTTACATAAATGAAAAATATATAGTAGATGCTTCATTCAAAAGCAATATAAATTACATGATGATAATTGTAAAAATATTCAATTAAAATAACGTACAAACAATTGATGTATCTCATTTTGAAAGCATAGACTTAATACATGGCAATGTATTGTGAAAGGGGTATTTTTTAGTATGAAACGAACCTGGAGCGTTTGCTGTTTTCATTTTTTTTTATGGAGTGGATATAGCGTAGTAGAATGGCTCTCTAAGAAGGACGGTATAGCAGCAAAGCTCATTTTACTCATTATGTTTTATTATTTGGCTTATCTTATTGCTTTTACATTCATAAAAACAAGAAAAGGTGCAATTTTCATTTCGTGTACAACACTCTTCTTGTTTTTAGTTGGGCAAAAAGCTTTCAATTTGGGGGTTTTTAACTAATCCAGTTTTGAACCCAGGTATTTTTCTCATTGTATTCTACCAATTTGAGTGTTTCCAAGCCCATGTATTTACTATTCCAAAAAGTAGCTGCAATAACGATTATGAAAATCTCAGTACTTCTATAAACACTGTTAGCGAGGATGACTAAACCAATACACAGATATTTCAAAACTGAAAATCGACAAATAAAAATATGGACGAGTACTTATCGGACAGGTAAATATTAATAGGTATAAACTTTTTCAAGTTTTTTAGCCACAATAAAATAAAACAGATAAACATCTTGAACAAAAGAAATTGCTATTTACAGCTATTTAAAATTATAACATCCGTAATCGTATAAATGCCTATTTAAAGGATGATTATTTTCTAAAAAAAATTAAATGTGTTATACAAATTAGTGCTTGACGGATCAATTGTGACATATTATTATAGAGTTAACAAAGGTGAAACGCTTTCAAAGATTGAAAGACTTTGAGAGTGGAAAATTAATGATTGAAAGGGGTATGGAGATGGGAACAATCGTTTGTCAACACTGCAACTCTACAATCGGTCATATTGAAGTGGAAAAGGTGACAACTTTGTATGGTAAATGCGATCATCATGATTGCAGTAAAGAAAATAAGCAGGTTGTCGAGGTCAAATAAGGGGTTAAGTATATAGTTTTTAAGGGGTAATAAAACACGCAAATATTGTTTTGCGTGTTTTATTTTTGTTTAAAAAATGAAAGGATTCGCATATTAGATTTGCTTTCAAGCTTCTAAGCGTAACCTCACAAGGTTATAAGACGCTACAGAGTATAAAGAAGTGTAGGTGCTTGCTATCTTATCGCATGATGCTCTTTAATCACTCTAAGAGTTTGTAACGTCTGATCTTCTGGTCCTTGAACAGGTAAACCAACATCCAGGTTTTTCTTAATATATGTTAAATTATCTTCAGTAATGATTTCACCTGGAATAAAAATTGGTATTCCCGGCGGATAGACCATAATAAATTCAGCAATGATTCTGCCAGCAGATTCTTCTATAGGCACAATTTCAGTCTTTGCATAAAAGGCATCACGCGGCGTTAAAGCTAAGACGGGAATATCAGGAAGTAAAATTCGTTCCTTATTGTCGTCTTGTGGATTATTTTTTAATTGAAACGAATCAGAGAGCTCTTGTAAAGCTTTGATTAACATATCAACCTCTTGCTTCGTATCTCCTGGTGTAACAATACATAAAATGTTATATAAGTCAGATAGTTCTACCTCGATTTGATAGTTTTCACGAAGCCATTTTTCTACGTCATATCCAGTTATACCTAATTCAAAAACTGGAATGATTAATTTTGTAGGGTCATAATCAAAGGTTGCTTTCGACCCTAAAATTTCTTTGCCAATACAATAAATATTATTAATATTATTTATTTTTTCACGAGTATAATTAGCCAACTCAATTGTTTTGTCAATTAATTCTTTCCCTTTTGTAGCTAATTGTTTTCTTGCAACATCAAGAGAGGCCAATAATAAATAGGAAGTTGAAGTTGTTGTCATCATACTCAAAATTGATTGCACACGCTGTGGTGACACTAATCCTTCTCTTACATTTAAAACAGAACTTTGTGTCATTGAACCACCTAATTTATGAACGCTGGTTGCAGCCATATCAGCACCAGCCTGCATAGCACTTAAAGGTAATTCCTCATGAAAATGAATGTGTACTCCATGTGCCTCATCAACTAAAACTGGAACATGATAAGAATGAGCAATCTCTACAATTTTTTTTAAGTCTGCTGATACTCCAAAGTATGTTGGATTAATAACTAAGACACCTTTTGCATCTGGATTCTGCTCAAGAGCTTTTTCAACTGCATCCGTTGTAATACCGTGCGATATGCCTAAATTTTTATCGATTTCTGGATGAATAAAAATAGGAACTGCTCCTGAAAATACAATGGCTGTCATAACAGATTTATGAACATTACGAGGTACGATTATTTTATCTCCTGGTCCACAAACAGCCATCACCATCGTCATGATCGCCCCGCTTGTACCTTGAACTGAAAAAAATGTATAATCAGCTCCAAATGCTTCTGCAGCAAGCTCTTGTGCTTTTTTAATCATACCTTTAGGTGCATGTAGATCATCTAAAGGGCCTATATTAATCAAATCGATCGATAAGGCGTTATCACCGATAAAGTTTCTGAATTCAGGATCAATTCCTGCCCCTCTTTTATGACCTGGGATATGGAATTGGATTGGATTTTTTTTTGCGTGTTCAACTAATCCTGTGAACAATGGTGTTTCAAATTGTGACAATGCTGTTCCCACCTTCTTTTTCAATATTTTACTAATTTATTAAATGTTAAAAATTTAATCATAAATGAAAAACTGCAATCTCCTTATGTAATTCAATGGTTCAGCATGTATCAAAAAGAAAGAAATAGCAGCAGCAGATCGTACGGAAAATGTCGAATTCTGCATAATTATAAAACAAATGAATTATACCTTTATCGTATCTGTGAGTCAATAATAAGTGTAATATTTTCTGCCCTTTTCATAATATCATCGTATATGGTTTATCTCATTCATGAAGGAATTTAATGGTTAACCTAGAATACAAATGATAATAGGAGGGTGAGAGATGAATTGGAATACTAGAATAACAGATATTTTAGGTGTGCAATATCCAATTGTACAAGGTGGTTTAGCTTATTTAGCATACTCGGAATTAGCAGCAGCAGTGTCAAATGCTGGCGGCTTGGGTCAAATAACAGCAATGTCCCTTGGGACAGCAGAAGCTTTAAGAAACGAAATTAAAAAACTTCGTGAACTGACATCTAAACCATTTGGTGTGAATTTTGCTATTGGTCAATACGGAAAGGGTTACAAAGAGTTGGTAGAAGTTGCCATAGAGGAAAGTGTTCCAGTCATCTCAATGACAGGTGGAAACCCTTCGCCGATTTTCGACATGCTTAAAGGTGTGGATGTAAAAAAACTAGTATTAGTTGCTGCTAAAAGACAAGCAATAAAAGCAGAGGAGCTCGGTGCAGACGCTGTTATGGTTGTTGGACAAGAAGGTGGCGGTCATATAGGTAGAAGCGATGTAGGCACATTTGTTTTAATTCCACAAGTTGTTGATGCAGTTTCAATACCTGTCATAGCTTCAGGTGGAATTGGCGATGGCAGAGGATTAATGGCTGCCCTTAGCCTTGGTGCGGAAGGGATTGAGATGGGGACTCGTTTTATAGCCACTAAAGAATGTATACATGCCCATCATCTTTATAAACAAGCCTTACTCGATAGTGATGAAAATAATACAGTTGTAATTAAAAAATCAATCGGCGCCCCTGGTAGAGTACTAACAAATAAATGGACAGAGAAAATCCTTAAGATTGAAGAAAATTCAAGTGGTTATGAGGAATTAAAAGATTATATTAGTGGCGTTGCTAACAAAAGATATATATATGATGGTAAAATAGATGAGGGTTTTGCATGGGCTGGACAAGTAACAGGGTTAATCTCTGATATACCAACCGCATATGACCTGATCGCTAAAATGATTAATGATGCCGAGGCTATTCGTAAAAAGTGGTCTTAAATCCTACGATGATCGGCTAAGTTATTTAAATGAGAGGATGGAAAACAGCAGGATGGATTATCAATATCCGATCTCCTTAGACTGGAGTACAGAAGAAACAGTAGATGTCATAAAGTTTTTTGAAAGTATTGAAAAGGCTTATGAAAAAGGAATTGAGCGTACCGAGCTATTAAGTGCATATCGGAGGTTTAAAGAGATTGTACCAAGTAAAGCAGAGGAAAAAACAATTTGTAACGAATTCGAAGAGGTAAGTGGTTATTCCTCCTATCGTGTGATTAAAAAAGCAAAGGATATTGAGGAAAAACAAACTGTTAAAATGTAAGATTTAATTGAAGATAAACGTCCAGTTCTTATTAAGAAGATACCTGGACGTTTTTTTATTAAGGCTTTTTTCTAAGTGATTGTTGTTTTTAAAATGGAAACTATTTAAGGTTGATTGGAGCAGATTGCGAGACTCCTGCTTAGAGCAGCGGGTCAGGTGAGACTCATGCAGGCGTTTTACGCCGAGGAGGCTCACCGCCCGCCCCACGGAAAGCGAGCAGCTCTCGCTGCAATCAACCGTACCGCACTGCTTGGTAATAGCAACAAAGTTTACGAAAACAGCCTTTATTAAATAGAAATTTTATACAAAGGAACAAGTGCTTTAAATGTTTCCTTTATAAACAAATAAAGTTTGTCACCATCATTAACTAGAGGATCATTTGCATTAATATGACGTCCTATTAGAAATTCGGCTTTTTTTACATCTCTAAAACGTTCTAATGAAGCATATAAATCAATTTCAGTTAATGGCTTAGCATCTTTTTTTGTATGATCTAATGACACATAGTAATCATTTGGTATTATCTTTGTGATCGTTTCGATATTATTTAAGAACTTTTCAGCAATGTTTTCTTTATTTGGTAATTCATATATATACGCAAGCCATATAAAAAGATGATCATCAAATAAGCCAACTTGAAAGTGTGGGTGCTGTTTGTATCCTCGTTTGTTTGCAGCGATGGCTAACCATGTATCTTTAGGAGGATTTATCGTTCGTCTTAAATGTTTCGCAATATGTAAATGCATTTCGTTTTGTAATAGGAGTGATAAATCGTCTGATAATACTTGTCCTAATTCGTTAAATTTAGGTTGAATTCTCTCACGTATTGCTTCCATGCGTTCATCAAGGCCGTCTATGGTAAATGTTTCAAAATCCTTCGTAGTAAATCCTGCAAAATTCATATCCTTAACTCCTCCTGTAGTTATACATTGCAATTTAAATACTGAAATTCCATTATAAAGGGATAAGCATATGTTAGCACAATGAAATGCTTAGAAAAATATCCAGAATGTTTCGTGAAAAATGAGTGGTGGTATGAATTAGGTAAATACACAATTTCTTACGATCAGTTCCAACTTATTTTCCATTCACATAGTATATAAAAAACTATTAAATATTTCTTTAAGAATCTTTGAAATCGTTTTGATTGTTATGAGATGAAGAGAAAAGAAAATGAAAGGGGCGGTAGAAAGATGAAACAAATTGTTAAACCGGGTAATCAAAAAATCATTAACAATCGTATAGGGGTGTTAAGGCTCGAAATGGATTATGAATTAGCCACCCTTTACGAAGCAATGCAAAATAATGATAGCAAGAAAACAACAGAATGCAAACAAAAGCTGGAAAAGTTACGTAAAGAGTGGATGAAACTCCAAACATAGTAGGGGATGAGTAAATCTACAAACGAACCTTGTAAGGTTCGTTTTTATCTGCCCAACAATTATGGTACTTACTTGCATTCCTTTAAATTAATACAGTATCCTTATTAAGGAATCATTGATTTATACATAGAAATGAGGTTGCCAAATGACAAATTGGAAAGAAATTGATCAAAAGGCTAAAGAATGGGTAAGGGAAGCAGGAGAAAGAATAAGAGATTCCTTTAAGTCCTCACTCTCTATTCAATTTAAATCAAACCCCAACGATTTAGTGACAAATATGGATAAGGACATTGAGCAATTCCTGATTGGAAAAATTCAAGAAACATACCCTGGTCATAAAATATTAGGTGAAGAGGGTTATGGTGATGACGTTACTTCATTAGATGGAGTAATATGGATTATTGATCCTATCGATGGTACGATGAATTTTGTTCACCAGCAACGAAATTTTGCGATTTCAGTTGGTATCTATGGGGATGGCATTGGTTATATTGGATTAATTTATGATGTCGTACATAATGAGCTATACCATGCATTTAAGGGCGAGGGAGCATATATGAATGAAATTCAGTTACCAATGCTCGATAAGGTAAAGATAGAAGAAGCGGTAATTGGCATAAATCCTGTGTGGGTAACGGAAAATAAGCGTATCGATCATACTATCATAGCACCAATAGTTAAAAAGGTTCGTGGCGCACGTTCATATGGTTCAGCCGCGCTTGAATGTGCATATGTTGCATCAGGACGATTAGATGCTTACTTAACAATGAGACTCGCTCCATGGGATATTGCTGCTGGTTTGATCTTGATTGAAGAGGTTGGAGGAACTGCGTCAACATTAACAGGAGAGAAGCTAAATTTGTTAACGAAAAATAGCTTCTTCGTCGGGGAAAAAAATCTTCATGAACACATGTTAAAGGAATATTTAAACAGGTGACAAATCTTTCTGCACGAGAATTGCATGTGAATGATTATCGTTTTCTGAAAGAGATTATTGAAGTCAGTCCAGCTTGGCAAAAGAAGAATGTTTAGCAGAAGACTTACAAACCTATCTACTGTCTTACAAAATGTATAATGGTCAATGGAGAATCTGGACTTCTGAAAACAAACTAGTAGGAGTTAGTTATGTATTAGAATGGTCGCCAGCAAACGAAAAGCCCTGGGTGGGGACCGTGCTCATTCATCCTGTGTTCCAGTGCAAGGGATATGGAAGAAAGATACTGGCGATGATAGGAGACGAACTTCATCAAAGAGGTCATAAGGCGTTATTTGCTGCTTGTCCGATTAACCAAGATCCTTGGTTGCAATTTCTTGGGAAATGTGGATTCCAACAGTTCAAAGTAGAGAAAGATGATACGACATCAAAAGAATATATGATAACCGTTAAACCTTTATTGTAATGAATACTAAAGGTAAAATGAAAAACTGCTAGCCCTTTAAAGGGCTAGCAGTTTTTGTATGTTTTATTCTAAAAGCCCTTTTTCACGCATTCTCTTTTTTAAAATAAAACCTGATGCCATCACAGCATTTAATCCGATAATTGCCAGTACGATTCCGAGGATACTTCGTTCACCAACTGCAATCCCTATCCCGATCATACAAGCTGCTGCTAATGATGCTAATAAGAGAAAAATCCACTTGCCAACTTTCATGAATATCGCCAACTCCCATCCAGTTTCGAAAAAAATTAGAGTGCTTTCTTTAGTTTACATAAAATACTATCACTTTTCTACATTGTTTATGGTATAATATCGAGGGTAATTTTGAAATTATTATATGTTCAATCGAAACCTCTCGAAAAGTCTTACTGTATTTCTTATTATTAGTATGGATAACCTTTTAGTAGAGTCTATTTGAATATACATTTTAGGAGATGAAAGAGTGAAATTACGTAACGATATTCGCAACATAGCCATTATTGCCCACGTTGACCATGGGAAAACAACATTAGTAGACCAACTTTTACACCAATCTGGGACATTTCGTTCTAATGAACATGTTGAGGAACGTGCAATGGACTCAAATGATCTAGAACGTGAACGCGGTATTACAATCTTAGCTAAAAACACAGCAATTAATTATAAAGACACTCGTATTAACATTATGGATACGCCAGGACATGCAGACTTCGGTGGAGAAGTAGAACGTATCATGAAAATGGTAGATGGTGTTTTACTTGTTGTTGATGCATATGAAGGTTGTATGCCTCAAACACGATTTGTATTAAAGAAAGCGTTGGAACAAAATTTAACACCAATCGTTGTAGTTAATAAAATTGACCGTGACTTTGCTCGTCCATCAGAGGTTGTTGATGAAGTAATAGATTTATTTATTGAGCTAGATGCAAATGAAGAGCAATTAGAGTTCCCAGTTGTATTTGCTTCAGCTATTAATGGTACTGCAAGTGTTAGTCCTAATCCTGCAGACCAAGAAGAAAATATGGCATCATTATTCGATGCTATTGTTGAACATATTCCTGCACCTGTTGATAACAAGGAGGAACCACTACAATTTCAAGTGGCATTACTTGATTATAATGACTACGTTGGACGTATTGGGATTGGTCGAGTATTCCGTGGAACAATGACAGTAGGTCAACAAGTATCATTAATGAAAATTGATGGATCGATTAAAAACTTTCGTGTAACGAAAATATTTGGTTTCCAAGGTTTAAAACGAGTGGAAATTAATGAAGCAATCGCAGGGGATCTTGTTGCAGTTTCTGGTATGGAAGATATAAACGTAGGTGAAACAGTTTGTCCAGTTGAACATCAAGAAGCATTACCAATTCTTCGTATTGATGAGCCAACATTACAAATGACGTTTGCAGTTAACAACAGTCCATTCGCTGGACGTGAAGGTAAATATGTTACTTCTCGTAAAATAGAAGAACGCTTAATGTCTCAATTACAAACAGATGTAAGCTTACGTGTTGATCCAACATCTTCACCAGATGCTTGGACCGTTTCAGGACGTGGAGAACTTCATCTTTCCATCTTAATTGAAAATATGCGTCGTGAAGGTTTTGAACTTCAAGTATCTAAACCAGAAGTTATCGTCAAAGAAATTGATGGTGTAAGATGTGAGCCAGTAGAACGAGTACAAATTGATGTACCTGAAGAACATACTGGTGGTGTAATGGAATCAATCGGTGCTCGTAAAGGTGAAATGGTCGATATGATCAATAACGGTAATGGTCAAGTTCGATTAATTTTTAACGTACCTGCACGTGGCTTAATTGGTTACTCAACTGAATTTATGTCTTTAACTCGCGGCTTCGGTATCATTAATCATACATTTGATAGCTACCAACCAATGCAACCAGGTCAGGTTGGAGGACGTCGTCAAGGTGTACTTGTTTCAATGGAAAATGGTAAATCATCAACTTATGGCATTCAAGGAGTAGAAGATCGTGGGATTATCTTCGTTGAAGCAGGAGTAGATGTTTATGAAGGTATGATCGTTGGAGAGCATACTCGTGAAAATGATCTAGTTGTTAATATTTGTAAAATGAAACAACAAACAAATATTCGTTCAGCTAACAAAGATCAAACCAACACGATGAAAAAACCAAGAATCATGTCATTAGAAGAAGCACTTGAATATTTGAATGAAGATGAATACTGTGAATTAACACCAGAATCCATCAGACTAAGAAAGAAAATTCTTGACAAAAACGAACGTGAAAAAGCAGCGAAAAAGAAAAAGTTAGCTGGGATTTAATTAGAAAAGCTGGAGTGCCCGAGTGGCACGAAGCTATATGGTTTATAAAATTTATATAATTAGGCTGATTCTAAAGAGTCAGCCTCTTTCCATACATAGCTGTTTTTTGAAATAATACCACTAACTTTTAACGTGAAGGAAAAATTTTCATACTAGTCCCGGCTTTAACTTATTGGGGGAAGCTTGCTAACCACAATGTTTTTATCCGAATGGTTATTACCCTATTTGGAAAGTATGATGTTAAGCAGGTTCATCTCCCTTCCTTAATATAATAGGTGTAAATAAGGAGGAGAAAAAATGGATATAACTGAAAGGTTGTCTTTTTTTCCAAGCTTATATAATGTTGTTGAACATCCAAAAGTAGGAATGTGGATGCTATACCTTACTATATTGCTATTATCGATTCTAGTTTATAAGTTAGGGTTTGCAAAAAGGCTGCCAATTTTAAAATCACTTGTGATTTATCTCTTTTTAGCATTTGGATGTACGGTGCTAACATTTTTAGGTATATTCTTACCTGTTGCTGAAGGTTTGTGTGTTGCAGCGCTTATTTTAATTATTTATAAAATAAGACTTCACCAATCAAAGAAGCAGGAAGCAGAAGAAGCAAAATAAACAAAAGGTTCTGACAGAGTCAGAACCTTTTGTTTATTAAGGATTAAAAACGTTTTAAAGGAAAGCAATTACCAAGATTCTTCCGTCTTTTTATCCTGATAAAAACGAAATTTTCCAGATGCAATACGAGCGTTTGTTTTTTCTTCTATACGCTCATGACAAGTTTTGCACATGTATGTATGAATCGGACGGTTTCTAAGTCGTTTTGCAATTAAAGTTTCATCATCGATTGTTTCAACAAGATCACAAATTACGCATTTAACTTTCATATTACACCTCAAACAATTAGAATAGCTGTCTAGATTTTCACAAAAGACCAATCCTAACAAATAGTATATCACAAAAAGAACATAACATTATGTAGTTCTATCATCAATTACTAAAATGAAATAAAAAAATTGTTAATAGTTGGATCTGGTTTTAAAAAAAGGTATGATAGATGTATCAACTGGAAATGGAGGGTATCTAATGGCAAATTTGATAGAAACAGTGCTGATTGATCCGTTATATTTATCTCTTCAAAAAGAGCGCTTTGTAACAATTGCAACAATTGATTATGAAACTGGATCACCAATTGTCATTGCAATATCATGGGTTTTTGCACCTGATAGAGACCGAATTTTCTTTGCGATTGATCAAGATTCCAGAATAATTGAAAATATTAAAAAACATCCAGCAATTGTGATGAATATTATTGCGAATGAATCTACATATTCCATCAATGGTTATGCACATTTAATTGAAGAAAGCCTTGAAAATGTTCAAATTAAGCTTAGTTTAATCGAGTTAACGATTTCAGAAGTTAGAGATGTCATGTTTTACGGATCGAAAATATCTTTAGAACCAAAAATTGAAAAAACATATGATGAGTTTGCAGCAGCAAAACTTGATAATCAAGTTTTAGAGGCAATGAAGAAAAGGACTTCCAAAAATAGTGAGTGTTTATGATAAGAACTTTATGATTAAAAATTGGTTAAATTTTTAATAAGTTCATCACTCTATTGATGGCAGTCCTTTTTATTATTACTCTGTAATTATTTTTTCATATGGTCGAGAGATTGGTCCTCTTGTTCTTTTTCTAATTGCTGCTCTTCATCTTTATCTAATTGATTTTTAGATTGCTCTGTAGGTTGTTTTTCTTGGTTGTCAAGGATTTCACTAGGAATTTCAGGAATAACTCGTCCTACAATTGCTGCTAATTCATCAAGTATTCCGACGATTGGACGGCCTTCCTCAATTTCGCGGGCCATTTCACGCAGGCGCGTATTTGTATCGGCGTCAGCAATAACAACTGCGTTTGCACCATAAGGATCATGCATTAAGCTTTCTGAAACAGTATACTTAACTGATTCCACTTTATTTCGATCTAATTTAGAATTAACATCGATACCGACTACAGCAAAATTACCTAACACAACAGCTGTTGCATCATTTACTTCAGGTACTTTTGTTGCAATTTCCACCAAATGTTTTGAAATCTGTTGACCTGTTTTTCGATCAACATGTTCATCTACACTATTTTTCACATTAATTGGCGTACCGTTATCATTCTCCTCATCTGTTTTTGGTGCACCTTGATTAACTGTACAACCAGAAAGTACAAGAGCAGAAATCAGAAAGACAGAGAATAAATTTCGCATGAAATCACTCCTATTGTAAATTTAACTACATATATGGAAGTCTAGAATGTAGATTTTTTCCTTGCTTTTTAATTTTATTGTCTAATAAACCTTCTATCTTTATTCATTCTTTCATATATTTTAGCAACGCTTCATTCACAGCTTGACTAATCACTACCTAAATGGTTCACTCCATAAAAAAATAGCAACGGAGTAGGAGGCGGAGGTTTGAGGAAGATTTATGTTCTAGACACAAATGTATTGTTACAAGATCCGAAATCAATATTTTCCTTTGAAGAAAATGAAGTGATTATCCCAGCAGTTGTTTTAGAAGAGGTTGATTCAAAAAAGAGATATATGGATGAAATTGGTCGAAATGCAAGACAAGTATCAAAATTAATTGATCAGCTAAGGGAAACTGGAAAATTACATGAAAAAATCCCATTGCCAAATGGAGGATCATTAAGAATTGAGCTTAATCACCGATCTTTTCATCAGCTGCAAGAAATATTTGTTGAAAAAACAAATGATAACAGAATTTTAGCAGTTGCAAAAAATTTATCATTGGAGGAGCAGACAAAGGAAAATGGCCGAGCTGTTATCTTAGTTAGCAAAGATACACTTGTACGTGTCAAGGCTGACGCTATCGGGCTGATAGCAGAGGATTTTCTAAGTGATCGAGTAGTCGAGATTGATCATATATATACCGGCTTTCTCGATTTGTATATTAGCAGCGAAAATTTAAATCGTTTTTATGAAAAAAATGAATTAATTATTTCTGAAATTACAAACCATCCATTTTATCCTAATCAATTTGTCATCATGAAAGATGCATTAGGAGGTTCTTCCTCAGCAATAGGAAAAGTGGATCAATTAGGCAAGAAAATCCAACGTCTTGTATTTGATCAGGATCATATTTGGGGAATCCGTCCACGAAATGTTCAGCAAACAATGGCGTTAGAACTATTGCTTCGAACTGATGTGCCTTTAGTAACTCTAATTGGAAAAGCTGGCACTGGTAAAACTTTACTAGCTTTGGCTGCTGGACTCATGCAAACTGAAGATTTAGGTACCTACAAAAAATTATTAGTTGCTAGGCCAATTGTACCAGTGGGAAAAGATCTAGGATTTTTACCAGGTGAAAAGGAAGAAAAGCTTAGACCATGGATGCAGCCAATTTATGATAATTTAGAGTATTTATTCAATACTAAAAAACCAGGTGAGCTTGATGCGATCTTAGCAGGAATGGGATCAATTGAAGTAGAAGCACTGACATATATTAGAGGAAGAAGTATACCTGATCAGATCATACTAATTGATGAGGCGCAAAACTTAACAAAGCATGAAGTGAAAACAATATTAACTCGTGTTGGTGAAAGAAGTAAGATCGTGCTTATGGGTGATCCTGAACAAATTGATCATCCGTATTTAGATGAATACAATAATGGACTTACTTATGTAGTTGAAAAATTCAAAGATCAACCGATTGCAGGGCATGTTCGTCTTGTTAAAGGGGAACGTTCTGGCTTAGCACAACTTGCAGCAGATTTATTATAATGACTTAGTATCTTGAAATGTCATGGGCAAAAATGAAGCTCATGAATAGAAAGTATGTTTCTTACCTTCTTTTCATGAGCGGCTAGACCCCATAAAGCAATATATTAAACCAATGGAATTAAATGGAGTTTTTATTTGATAAGAATTTCTTTTACATTTTTTATTGGATCAGTGGCATTCGAGCCGTCTCCATAATAAACATGTATTGGTCCACCGATTTCTTCACCTAATGGCTTTCCTTTTAAACTAAAACCAACTATAACTTCCTTTGCTTCATCAAGCGTTAACGGTATTATTTCATTGACTGTGACAAACTGAACGGTTGACGCATCTTCTTGAATCTCAGCATTTTCTAAAAATGGCTTTAATGAGATACCGAATGTTCCGTTTAGCAATTTTTGCTTTTTGTATGTACGTTCCGTTTTAAGTGTAGGAGGCACGATTGCACCTTCCATAATTTCTCGATCCCAATGCTTTGAAACAGACTTTGTATATTCTTCTATTTCATCTGTTTCTTGCTGTACTTTCGTAAAATAAGTAGTTAAATCTACTTTCCTGTCATCAAAAATCCATACGCCTGGATCTAAGGTAATCTGAAAATTCACTTTTCCTTTTATCATGATGATCGATTCCATAATTTACACCCCTTTACAACGCAAGTATAAGCTTTTATTGAAAATTTGTCACATCATTTGTCAATATTTAAGTTGAAAACTAAGGTTCGTCATTCCATTAAAAACGATTGCAAGTCTTTTTATTTTATTTTTATAAGGTCATCTGCGTTTGTTTGATTTGATTGTCCTTGCTTTTTAAACGATTTGCCTTTAATATTAATACATAGAAAAGGGTAATCGCTCGGAAACGGAGGGATTAAATTGGCGTCTGAGATTGTAGTTGATCATCGAGAAAAGGCACTTGCTGTACTTAAGGCCGATGCTGATAAAATCATGAAGCTTATTAAGGTCCAAATGGACAATTTAACGATGCCTCAATGTCCTCTATATGAAGAAGTTTTAGATACACAAATGTTTGGTTTATCTAGAGAAATAGACTTCGCAGTAAGACTAGGTCTAATAGAGGATCGTGTAGGAAAAGAATTGCTTGATTCACTAGAGCGTGAGTTGTCTGCATTACTTGATGCATTCACAACGAAATAAATTTAAAAAGCGTAAGCGCCTTTTTCAGCTCCGAAAGTCCTAAGATGCTTTTATATAAAGCGTATGCTTATGTTCCAATGGGGCTGGGCGCCAGAGCTAGACATTCAATCAATGTACAAAAATGTATACTTCTAATCCTAGATTTAAAACTCAAACTATGAACAACAAAGTTTGAGTTTTTTATTTTTAAAGGAATTTACTATTTCGAACGCGAAGATATAGTAAAATAAAAACAACATTGATAAATCAACATGTTTTAGATAAGGAAGAGATAATAATGGTTAAAAAAATACTAAAATCCTATGATTATTCATTAATTCTAGCAGTTATTTTGATCTGTGGTTTTGGTCTCGTGATGGTATACAGTTCTAGTATGATTACAGCTGTAGCTCGTTACGAAGTAGAAGCAGATTACTTTTTTCAGAGACAGAAGCTCGCATTAATAGGAGGTAGTATTGCGTTTATCTTTATGATGATTTTTCCGTATCGGGCTTTTTTAAATAGTAAAATATTAAAACTGATTGTTATTGGATCAATTGGAATGCTTCTTTCCTTATTTTTTATAGGTAAAGTTGCAGGTAATGCACAAAGTTGGATTAGTTTAGGTGGAATGAACATCCAGCCAGGTGAATTTGTGAAGCTAAGTGTCATTATATATTTGGCAGCAGTTTATGATAAGAAGCAATCATACATAAATGAGTTTGGAAGAGGTGTGATACCACCATTAGTGTTCACAGGGGTTATTTGTGTATTTGTTATCATTCAACCGGATTTCGGTACTGCCTTCATTATTGGAATGATTACAATATGTATGATTTTGTGTTCAGGAACAAACCTTAAAAGTATTTTGAAGCTTGTTGCTACTGTTGTTGCATTTGGTATTCTTATGTTACCTTTAATCATCATGAATGGCCTATTTAGTGATGAACAAATTAGTCGATTTGTTGGAGTAGCAGATCCATTTAAATATGCAGATGGTGATGCGTATCAGCTTGTAAATTCATTTTATGCAATTGGATCAGGGGGACTAACAGGGTTAGGGTTAGGACAAAGTGTTCAAAAATATGGTTACTTGCCAGAATCACATACTGATTTTATTATGTCAGTAATTGCAGAAGAATTAGGAATATTTGGTGTGTTGTTTGTCTTGCTTTTACTCACATTTATTGTTCTAAAGGGCTTTTCAATTGCTCGTCATTGTCAGGATCCATTTGGGACTTTACTTGCGGTTGGGATATCAAGTATGATCGCCATTCAAGCAATGATCAATCTTGGAGGATTAACAGGTTTAATCCCGATTACTGGCGTTCCATTGCCATTTATTAGTTATGGTGGTTCTTCAATCCTGTTATTACTCATTTCAATGGGGCTTCTAGTTAATGTTTCAATGTTTACTAATTATCGAGATACGTATCAACAAACGACAACACAAGAAGTAAAAACTACATCTGTTGTTAAATCCATCAATCAAAAGAGAAATACATCTATGCGTTAGTCCTATCAAAATATGTGTTACACTATTAGTTAAATGTGTTATACTAATTTAAAATATACAAGATCTCAAGAGTTCATAAGGAGGATTATCGTGTCAGTGAATAGAATTCAAAAGCTATTAGTTGCAAACCGAGGAGAAATTGCCATTAGAGTATTTCGCGCCTGTACGGAATTAAATATTCGTACAGTCGCAATTTATTCGAAAGAGGATTCAGGATCTTATCATCGCTATAAGGCAGATGAAGCATATCTTGTAGGAGAAGGAAAAAAGCCTATTGATGCCTATTTAGATATAGAAGGAATTATCGAAATTGCAAAAAATAACAGAGTTGATGCTATTCATCCTGGCTATGGTTTTTTATCTGAGAATATTCACTTTGCTCGACGATGTGAAGAAGAAGGTATTATTTTTGTTGGGCCTCAATCAAAACATTTAGATATGTTTGGTGACAAAGTTAAAGCGCGTACACAAGCCGATTTAGCTAACATTCCCGTTATACCTGGTAGTGATGGACCAGTTACTAACCTTGATGCTGCCATTCAATTTGGTGAAGCTTATGGGTATCCTTTTATGATTAAAGCCTCATTAGGAGGCGGTGGAAGAGGAATGCGCATCGTTCGAAGTGAGTCTGGTTTAAAAGAAGCGTATGAACGAGCTAAGTCTGAAGCAAAAGCGGCTTTTGGTAATGATGAGGTCTATGTAGAAAAATTCATTGAAAATCCTAAACATATAGAAGTGCAAATTTTTGGTGATCATGAGGGGAATATTGTCCATCTATTTGAAAGAGATTGCTCTGTACAAAGACGTCATCAAAAAGTTGTTGAGGTAGCTCCAAGTGTTTCCTTATCAGAACAGTTACGTCTTGAGATATGTAATGCTGCTGTAAAACTGATGGAAAATGTGAAATACTTAAATGCTGGAACAGTTGAATTTTTAGTTTCTGGTGAGCAATTTTATTTCATAGAAGTAAATCCAAGAGTTCAGGTTGAACATACAATCACTGAAATGATTACAGGAATTGATATTGTACAAACACAAATACTTATTGCAGATGGCCATCTGTTATCCAATAAGGAAATCGGTATACATTCACAAGAGCAAATTAAAACAAACGGGTATGCCATTCAGTCACGTGTAACAACTGAGGATCCTTTAAATAATTTTATGCCTGATACAGGAAAGATTATGGCCTATCGTTCAGGTGGTGGTTTTGGTGTTAGACTTGATGCAGGAAACGGCTTCCAGGGTGCGGTAATTACACCACATTATGATTCATTATTAGTAAAGCTCTCAACACAGGCTTTAACATTCGAGCAAGCTGCAGCTAAAATGGTCAGAAATTTGAGGGAATTTAGAATTCGCGGGATTAAAACAAATATCCCATTTTTAGAAAATGTTGTGAAACATAAAGACTTTTTGTCAGGGAAATATAACACTTCATTTATTGACACTACACCAGAATTATTTGTTTTCCCAATCCGCAAAGACCGCGGAACGAAAATGCTAACATATATAGGTAATGTTACAGTCAATGGTTTTCCTGGGATTGGCAAAAAGAAAAAACCGGTATTTGA
Organism: Metabacillus sediminilitoris; assembly: GCF_009720625.1. Lineage (NCBI taxonomy): Bacteria > Bacillati > Bacillota > Bacilli > Caryophanales > Bacillaceae > Metabacillus > Metabacillus sediminilitoris. The sequence goes on along the minus strand of NZ_CP046266.1, from coordinate 3,787,665 downwards.
TAAGCCTGTTATTCCAAAAATTAAGTATTCAGAGAAAATGCCAAATGGTACAAAGCAAATTTTAGACCAACATGGTGCAGAGGGACTTATCAGTTGGATAAAAGATCAAAAACAAGTATTACTAACTGACACTACCTTTAGAGATAGTCATCAATCGTTATTGGCAACTCGTGTTCGTTCAACAGATTTAGTCCATATCGCTGAACCAACAGCACGCTTAATTCCCAATTTATTCTCCTTAGAAATGTGGGGAGGCGCTACATTTGATGTTGCATATCGCTTTTTAAAAGAAGATCCTTGGGATCGCTTATTAACAATTCGTCAAAAGTCACCAAATGTGTTATTACAAATGCTTCTTCGTGCCTCAAATGCTGTTGGTTACAAGAATTATCCGGATAATGTAATAAAAGAGTTTGTGGAAAAGTCTGCTTATGCTGGTATCGATGTTTTTAGAATATTTGATAGTCTAAACTGGGTAAAAGGTATGTCTCTAGCAATTGATGCTGTTCGTGATACGGGAAAAATTGCTGAAGCAGCAATCTGCTATACAGGAGACATTTTAGATCCTTCTAGGCAAAAGTATAATCTAGATTATTATAGGGATATGGCAAAGGAGCTTGAACAGGCTGGAGCCCATATATTAGCTATTAAAGATATGGCAGGCTTACTAAAACCTCAAGCAGCTTATAACTTGATTACTACTTTAAAAGAGGCCGTTTCGATTCCAATTCATCTTCATACACATGATACAAGCGGGAACGGCATCTATACTTATGCAAGGGCAATTGATGCTGGGGTAGATATAGTGGATGTTGCAGTCAGTTCAATGGCTGGTTTAACATCTCAGCCTAGCGCAAATACACTTTACCATGCATTAGAAGGAAATGAACGACAACCAGATGTAGATATTCATGCTTATGAAAAACTATCACAATATTGGGAAGGTGTACGCAAATATTACTCTGATTTCGAAAGTGGTATGAATGCACCGCATTCAGAAATATATATGCATGAAATGCCAGGCGGCCAGTATAGCAACCTTCAACAACAAGCAAAAGCTGTGGGCTTAAGCGAAAAGTGGGATGAAGTAAAAGTAATGTACCGACGTGTTAACGATCTTTTTGGTGATATTGTAAAAGTTACTCCTTCTTCAAAGGTTGTTGGAGATATGGCATTATTTATGGTGCAAAATAATCTAAACGAAGATGATATCTATGAAAGAGGAGAAAGCTTAGATTTCCCTGATTCTGTTATTGAGATGTTTGAAGGATATTTAGGTCAACCACATGGTGGATTTCCAAAAGAATTGCAAAAAATCATCTTAAAGGGACGTACTCCATTTGTAGAACGCCCAGGTGAACGATTGGAACCAGTAAATTTTCAAACTATAAAGGAAGATCTTTTCCATAGTTTAGGAAGACAGGTAACAAGCTTTGAAGCAATAGCACAAGCTCTTTATCCAAAAGTCTTTTCGGAATACTGTAAGACGTATGAAGCATATGGAAATATAGCTGTACTTGATACACCTACATTCTTTTATGGAATGAGATTAGGTGAGGAGATTGAAGTTGAGATTGAACAAGGTAAAACACTTATTGTAAAACTTGTTTCAATTGGTGAGCCGCAGGCTGATGGAACTAGAATCGTTTATTTTGAATTAAATGGACAGCCGCGTGAAGTCATTATTAAAGATGAAAACATTAAATCTACTGTTGTGACAAAGATTAAAGCTAATAAAGGAAATGACGAACAAATTGGAGCTACAATGCCCGGTACCGTTATTAAGGTTTTGGTAGAAGCGGGTGAAAAAGTGAATAAAGGGGATCACCTTATTATTACAGAAGCAATGAAAATGGAAACAACTGTGCAAACACCATTTGCAGGAATCGTGAAGGGAATACATGTATCGAATGGTGAAGGTATTCAAACAGGTGATTTGTTAATTGAAATTTCCAAAGGCTGATAACAGAGGCTAACTGAACTTAAACATACACTTTCTCTTTATTTTAGTTCAAGGTGCAGGTGCAAATTATATCTTTTAAAAAATGGACTGACTATAAGTCAGTCCATTCACTTTTTTCATTATTTTTCTCTATTTCATTCTGATTTACTTGGACCTTTTTACGACTTACTAACAATAAGAAGTAACTTAGCAATCCAAATAAACAAGCAATAATTAAAGCATGTGCAAGTGCAATAAATAAATTTAATCCAGAAATGACTACTAATGAACCTGATATTACCTGAAAACAGATTAAGATAAAGGCAATGATCCAGCCCCAATAAATCACTTTTTGGTTCTTATATCGTTTTATCGCCAGCCATGTCGTATATGTAATCCAAATGAAGATAAGTGCAGCTGCAAAACGATGTCCCATTTGAATCCATTCATGTAAAGTTGTAGGAAAGCCAGAAGCACGTCTACTACAAAGCGGCCAATCTGGACAAGCTAGACTTGCACCTTTATGTCTTACATAGGCTCCAGTGTATACAACGATATAGGAGTATATCATAATCCCAATCATGTGGAACTGCATTTTTTTATCGATTAATAGTTGTTTTGTATCAAACTTTTTATCGATTTCAAAAATCAATAATGTCAAAAGTAAAACAGATGCAAAGGATATAAGCGATATGCCAAAATGAAGAGCAAGTACCGCATCAGACTGGCCCCACTTAACTGCGGCAGCTCCGATAAGTGCTTGTAATACTAAGAAAAATACAGATAAAATGGCTAAGAATTTGGTCTCTCTTATGTGACCAATCGTTTTCCAAGACCATATTGAAAGAATTAACACTGTTATTCCTGCAATTCCACTAACCATACGATGGCTAAATTCTATGACAAGCTCAAATGTAATTTTGCTTGGGATAAGCTCGCCATGACATAATGGCCAAGAATCACCACATCCTGCACCGGATCCGGTTTTTGTAACAAGAGCTCCACCGATCAATACGAACAGCATAATGATTGTCGTAAGAACGGAGAACCATTTAAGAGCACGTTGCAAACAGTTCACCCACTTATATAGCAAAATAAATTCTATGTAATTGTAAATACTTTTCGATCGTACACAAAGTAGTTGAAAAAAACAATGAATAAAGTGAAAAATTCACAAATTTATACGACTCGGAAGAACATAACCGTATGGTTAACTGTTCAAATCAAGACGGTTTAAATGTAAGAAATTGATCATCAAATTGCTAGAAAATTGATTTTTTCACGAAAATATGTCAGTAATTCCAGTAATTTATACAAAAAAGGTTGAATATTGTTGTGGAGTTTGCTAGAAATAAAAGGGGAGATATTAGCATTATTGCCATTCATTTCAAGTTCCTTTCATTAGGCAAAATTATCATTTCATACATAAGAATTGTGATTGTATCTATGCTAGAATAAAAGGACTTAAGTTTCAACATCTATCAAGCTTCATATGCATTAATAGAAGTGAATGTAGATTCTTCACAAATTCGACATAAATATTTCATAGATTGTTCACAAATCAATTTAGAATTATGCTTTAATATCAACAGGACTGTTTTTAAATTGTCAATTTTTTAGTATGATTAGTTATAGATATTTACTAGAATGGAACCGCCTTCATCTTTTTCTTTTAGAAAGTAAATACATATTTGCAGGATGAGACAGACTGGTAGAAAGTTTAGGAGGTAGTAAGTTGGCAGATACTAAGGTTTTTGATGAAACCTCAACAGAGCGGCAGCCTCATGATCTAAATGAAACAACGCTTTGGAAGGACTTTCTTTCTCTAATCAAGGTAGGAATTGTGAATTCGAATGCGATCACAACATTCACTGGTATATGGTTAGCCCTTTATTTTAGTGGTAAAGGATTCCTAGCTAATATAGATATTGTATTATTCACTCTTATTGGCTCTTCATTAGTGATTGCAGGATCATGTGCTATCAATAATTACTATGACAGAGACATCGATCACTTAATGGAGCGTACAAAGGAACGACCAACCGTAACTGGGAAAATGTATCCGCTTCAAGCCTTATGGGTTGGGATTTCTCTTTTAACAATCGGTTTAATATTTATGTTAGCGACAACAATAACAGCAACAATCATTTCATTGGTTGGAGTTGTTACATATGTTTTCCTATATACAATGTGGTCAAAAAGGCTGTATACAATCAATACTGTAATTGGAAGTGTTTCAGGGGCTGTCCCCCCGTTAATAGGTTGGGCAGCAGTTGATGCAGATTTAAGTGTAATTGCATGGGTTTTGTTTTTAATTATGTTTATTTGGCAGCCACCGCATTTTTTAGCATTAGCGATGCGAAGAACAGAAGAGTATCGAGCTGCTAACATTCCAATGCTGCCAGTGGTCCATGGATTTGATGTAACGAAACGTCAAATTATGATCTGGATCGCCTGCTTATTGCCATTACCATTGTATCTTTATCAACTTGGAAATGGATTTGTTATTTTTGCAACAGTGTTAAATATAGTCTGGTTTGCCATTGGATTAAAAGGTTTCAAAAATAAAGAGTTGGAGATGAAATGGGCAACAAAAATGTTTATTTATTCGATAAACTATTTAACGATTTTATTTGTTTCAATGGTGCTTTTTACCATTGTTTAATCTTGAAATTCTTTCTTAACAAAGAATTTATTTATAAAAAGAGTTCCTAAATGATTGAATGAAAGGAATTAAAAATTACTGAAAGAGGGGTTTGATTTGGCTATGAAAAAATGGCTGACAAAATGGCGTCTATTTTCACTTTTTGCACTTATGACGCTTGTCTTAGCCGGCTGTGGTGAACCGTTTCTTTCCACACTTAAACCTGCTGGTGAGGTAGCGGATATCCAGTACGACCTAATGATGTTAAGTACGATTATCATGGTTGTAGTCATTGCAGTCGTAACAGTAATCTTCATTTATGTCGTCGTAAAATTCCGTCGACGTAAAGGCGAAGAAAACAATATTCCTGTACAAGTTGAGGGGAATCATAAGCTGGAAATCATTTGGACTGTTATTCCTATTCTTTTACTACTAGTCTTAACAGTTCCTGTTGTCACTGCAACATTTAACTTGGCAGAAGTCGATGCAATTGATGATGAGAAACGTAAACCGGAAGACGCAATTGTAATAAACGTTAAAGCAAATCTATACTGGTGGGAGTTTGAATATCCGGACCATGGCGTTATTACTAGCCAGGATTTAGTTGTTCCAACTGATGAAAAAGTATATTTCAATTTAATTTCATCTGATGTTAAACACGCATTCTGGATACCATCTATTGGCGGTAAAATGGATACAAATACCGAGAATGTAAACCAAATGTGGTTGGAATTTGATTCAAAGAGAATGGATCAAGCAGAAGCTGGTGAATATTTCTATGGTAAATGTGCAGAACTTTGCGGTCCTTCACATGGTTTAATGGACTTTAAGGTTAAACCCCTTCCAAGAGATGAATTTGACCAATGGATCTCTGACATGAAGGGTGCCAAAGTTGTTGCTGGTACTGATTTAGCAAAACAAGGCGAGCAAGTTTTTGAAGAAAAAGGTTGTATTGCCTGTCACGCTGTTTCACCAACGGATGAGCGCCCAGCTGCAGCAAGAACTGCACCTAACTTAGCTACATTCGGCGAACGCGCGCGTGTTGCAGGTATTCTTGAACATAATGAAGAAAATGTTCGTGCGTGGTTAAAGGATCCAGAAAGTTTTAAACCTGGTAACAAAATGACTGGTACTTATCCAGAATTATCTGATCAGGAGCTTGATGCTCTTACAGAATACTTAATGGGACTAAAAGTCTCTAGCAACTAACTTTTTTTAGCATAATGAAAAGGGAGGTAACACTGTGAGCACGTTAACTCAGAAAAAAGGGGTCGGTGCAGTAATATGGGACTACTTAACAACAGTTGACCATAAAAAAATCGCCATCCTTTACCTGATAGCCGGTGGCTTCTTCTTCCTTGTTGGTGGATTAGAAGCATTGCTGATCCGCATTCAGCTAGCAATACCGAATAATGATTTCGTTAGTGCAGGCCTTTACAATGAAGTATTGACCATGCACGGAACAACGATGATATTCTTAGCTGCAATGCCATTATTATTCGCATTAATGAATGCAGTTGTACCATTACAAATTGGTGCTCGTGACGTATCATTTCCATTCTTAAATTCTTTAGGTTTTTGGTTATTCTTCTTCGGAGGATTATTCCTTAACTTAAGTTGGTTTTTAGGAGGTGCACCTGACGCTGGTTGGACTTCCTATGCCTCATTAGCAACCGAATCACCTGGTCATGGTGTTGACTTTTACTTACTTGGATTACAAGTGTCTGGTATCGGTACGCTTATTGCAGGTATTAACTTCTTAGCAACAATTATTAATATGCGTGCACCTGGAATGACATACATGCGTATGCCGTTATTCACTTGGACGACATTTGTTGCATCTGCACTTATTTTATTTGCTTTCCCTGCACTTACAGTAGGTATCGCATTGCTAATGTTTGACAGATTATTTGGAACAGCGTTCTTTGATCCTGCTCTAGGTGGAAATTCAATTATTTATGAGCATTTATTCTGGATCTTTGGACATCCTGAGGTATATATCTTAATCTTACCTGCTTTCGGTATTTTCTCAGATATTATACCTGCGTTTTCTAGAAAACGTTTGTTTGGATACTCTTCAATGGTATTCGCTACAGTATTAATTGGTTTCTTAGGGTTCATGGTATGGGCTCACCATATGTTTACAACTGGTTTAGGTCCGATTGCAAATGCAATCTTTGCGGTTGCTACAATGGCAATTGCTGTACCTACAGGGATCAAAATATTTAACTGGCTATTTACCATTTGGGGTGGTTCTGTAAAATTTACTTCTCCTATGATTTGGTCGATTGCTTTTATACCTTCATTCACAATGGGTGGGGTGACAGGTGTTATGTTAGCAGCAGCAGCAGCTGACTATCAGTACCATGATTCATATTTCGTTGTTGCTCACTTCCACTATGTAATCGTCGGTGGTGTAGTATTTGGAATTTTTGCAGGTGTTACATATTGGTGGCCGACGATGTTTGGTAAAATATTAAATGAAGCATTGAGTAAAATTACCTTTGTTCTTTTCTTCATTGGATTTCATTTAACATTTTTTATCCAGCATTTCTTAGGATTAATGGGTATGCCTCGTCGTATCTTTACCTTCTTGCCTGGCCAAGGCTTAGAAACAGGCAACTTTGTTAGTTCTGTCGGAGCATTCTTCATGGCAGCGGCAACAATCGTATTATTATTTAATATTGTTGTTACGTCAGCAAAAGGTAAAAAAGTTGGCAGAGATCCGTGGGGTGAAGGTCGTACTCTTGAGTGGGCGATTTCATCACCACCACCTGAGTACAACTTTAAACAAACTCCACTAGTACGTGGTTTAGATGCACTATGGATTGAAAAAATGGATGGCAAGAATGAAATGACACCTGCAGAACCACTGGGAGATATTCATATGCCTAACGGTTCAATCTTACCTCTCATTATTTCGTTAGGACTATTCGTAGCATCATTTGGTTTGTTATATCGTGAAGATTATGGTTGGGCATTACCAGTCATTATTATAGGGTTTATTATCACTTTTGCTGGAATGTTCTTCCGTTCAGTAATAGATGATCATGGCTATCATATCCATAAAGAAGATTTACTTGATGATGAAAAAGGAGGGAAAGCATAATGGCAAATGTTGAAGAAAAATTAACAGCAGAAAATTTTCCTGCATCGCCTGAAAAAGCTACCCTCGAAGGCAAAAATAAATTTACTGGCTTTTGGTTGTTCTTAGGTGGAGAGACTGTATTATTCTCATGTCTCTTTGCCACATTCTTAGCATTAAGAGACCAGTCTGCAGGTGGAGCTACAACACAGGAACTTTTTGAGATACCACTTACATTTGTTGCGACGATGTTACTATTAACATCAAGTTTAACTAGTGTGTATGCCATGTATCATATGAAGAATTTCAGTTTTGGGAAAATGCAGCTGTGGTTAGGTATAACTGTATTGCTTGGGTTGGGGTTCTTAATTTTAGAGATTTATGAGTTTAATCACTATGTTCATCACTTTGAGTTTACGATCACAAGCAGTGCACTTGGTTCAGCATTTTATACTTTAGTAGGAACGCATGGACTTCACGTTGCTTTCGGTCTATTGTGGATTACAACCTTAATTGTCCGCAATGCAAAACGTGGATTAAGTTTATATAATGCACCTAAATATTATGTTGCCAGCCTTTATTGGCATTTCATCGATGTAGTTTGGGTCTTCATTTTCACAGTTGTATACTTAATGGGAATGGTGGGATAACTGATGGCAAATAATCAAAATTCAGCAAACCCAAAAGTAGATTTAGCTTATCGACGTAAAAAAAATGCAGAAGATATGAAACATCAGGTAATTACTTTTGCCATGATGATTTTCTTAACGATTATTGCATTTATCGCAGTGGGATACGACGGAATTGGTGAGTGGTTTAAAGTTCCATTTATCATGCTTTTAGCAGTGGTTCAAGTTATATTCCAACTTTATTATTTCATGCATATGAGTCACAAAGGGCATGAGACTTCTGCCTTCTTCTTATTTTCGGGTGTAGGAGTAGCAGCTTTAACAATTTTAACCTTTGTCACCATCATTTGGTGGTAAATGTCATAAAAAAGGAGCAATTGGCCTCAAAGCTAATTGCTCTTTTTTTTGGTTGCTTTCACTTTTCTAATTTGTCATAGAACGTTCATTGAAACCGTTTAAACGGACGTGTATAATGTTCGTGAAGGACTAGCTTAAGGAGCTGATAATAGATGAGCTTTGATATATTTGGATTTCGGGCATTGTGGAGTCCATATTATTTCCTCGTTATAGTTTTAGTTACTGTTTTGTATTTTTTGATAATAGGTCCTTGGCGTTCAAGATTTATAGGAAGTACGCCGGTGGTAATGAAACAGCGAATACTTTTTGTATTAGGAATGCTTGGCTTATACATAAGCAAGGGTAGTCCGGTCGATTTGCTAGGACATATTATGTTTAGTGCACATATGACACAAATGGCCATTCTCTATTTAGTTGTCCCACCATTGCTTATTTTAGGAATTCCAAATTGGTTATGGAAAGCAATAATTGTCAGGCCGTTCATCAAGCCGGTTCTAAAATTGTTTACGCATCCAATCATTGCACTTATCGTTTTTAATGGTGTTTTTTCATGTTATCATATCCCATTAATCTTTGATTTTGTAAAAACAAACCCTTTATATCATGCAGCAATGACAACGATTATCTTCATCGCGGCTATTTTTATGTGGCTTCCATTGTTGAACGATACATTGCCTAAGTGGCAGTCGCTTTCAGGAATTAAAAAAATTGGCTACATATTTGCTAATGGAGTATTGTTAACACCTGCGTGTGGATTGATCATTTTCGCGACGGATCCCTTGTATGCGACATATTCAGAACCACAAGCATGGATAAATGCATTAAGTTTATGTGTTCCAATCGATATGCTCAACGGGTTAAATTTAACAGGGCCAGACATGTTTAATATCCTTCCATTAGTTGAAGATCAACAATTAGGCGGGATTCTTATGAAAATAATTCAAGAATTAGTTTATGGTTCAATATTAGCATATGTATTTTTCCAATGGGCAAGTAAGGAAAGACAAAAGGATGAACTTGAGGTTAAAAGTGATTTTTCTCCAGAACCGATAAAATGAAAGTAAAAGAATATATTATTTTAATAAAGGCTGACCTAATAAGTCAGCCTTTAAACCATCTATGTCCGCTATACAATGTGGAAGATGAAGGAAAGGAATAAGTATGAATACATCGATACCAATCTTACCTACAATTAGTACCAGTTTTATCGTTTTAAGTGCTGTATTTGTTGCCATTGGATGGTATTTAATTAAGCAGCGAAAAATTGAAGCACATATGAAGGTTATGTATGTAGCAGCAATATTTGCTGTGCTATTTTTTATCATCTATGCCTCTAGAACAATTTTTGTTGGGAACACTGCATTCGGAGGACCTGCAGAAGTTAAAGTTTATTATACTATTTTTCTTATTTTTCATATTACTTTAGCAACAATTGGTGCGGTGTTTGGAATTATTTCACTCATTACTGGTTATAAGAAAAATTACGAAAGACATCGTAAAATCGGACCAATAACAAGTATTATCTGGTTTTTTACTGGAATAACTGGTTTAGCTGTTTATTTATTATTGTATGTTATTTATAGTGGCGGTGAAACAACATCAGTTATTAAAGCAATCTTAGGGTTTTAAACATATTTTCTAGGTGGTTTAGAATAAAATGTTCTAAACCACTTTTTTTGTATAGTATTTATTTCTGAAAGGGGACGGAACCCGCTTATTAAGTTAGGCATACTGATTACAAAGAATGACTAGTTTTGTCTATCACATATATTTGGTTACATTAAGTTCCATCCCAATTTCTTAGGTTCATTCACATCTCTTTTATGATTAAAATCAAAAAGAGGGGAGAGAATGGTTTGATTGAAATATTAACGAATCGGCTTATGATCATTCCTTGTTCACTTGATCTTGCTAAATCTTTAGTGTTTCACCGTAAGGAGTTAAATAAGCGGTCACCTATCGAATTTCCGTATTATTGGCCATCCCCTTTTGTTAAGAGCTTTCTACCTTATTATATTGAATGTCTTGAGTCAGATGAGGTGGAACACGATTGTGGACTTTGGTTAATAATTTTGTATGAAGAAAAAAAAATAATAGGTGATATTTTAATGAAAGGAAAGCCATCTAAAGAAGGAATGGTGGAATTATGCTATCATGTAGAAGAAAAACAAGTTGATGAAACCATCGCATATGAGGCAATGGATGCATTTATTGATTGGTTAACATATCAAAAATCAGTAAAAAAAGTTGTAATGGAATGTGAGGAACAACAAAAAAAATCAATTAGACTCTTTAATAAACTTGGAATGATTTGTATGAAAAAAGAAGGAAGCTTTTTAATGTGGGAAATTCAAAAGAAAGATCTTGATTAAGTGTTGTTTAATCTTTTGATGGAAAGGGGGAATATTAATATGCCCTTTTCCATCATTAGGAGTGAAATGTAAGTGATTAGAGCGATAAGTGATCAAGACTATGATAAAGAACTAAAATTATCAGAGTATGCATTTCAGTTTACTGAAGCAGAATATGATTGGGAAGAGGCAAAAAGGAAGCTAGATAAGCAATATATACTCGGAGACTTTGAAGACTATAAATTACTGGCATAACTACATATTAATAATCTTGATGTGATGATTAAAAATAAAGGGTTTAAAATGGCTGGTGTTCCTTCTGTTGTAATTTGGCCAGAAGAAAGAAGAAATCGGAAAGTAGCAAAACTAATTCAGGCAACGGTTGATTGGATGAATAATCATGATTTACCTACATCCTTTTCAAGTTCCCTTCTATCGGGAATATGGCTGGGAGCTAATTTGCTCAAATAAAACATATATTTTTAATAAGGAAGATTTAAACTTTTTACATAATCAAAGTGGAAAAATAGTTAGAAAAACAATAAATGAAGCATTGTCTTCATTAAAAGCCTTTAATTTATTTATCAGCATGATTCGATGGTTATTAAAGTTATTTGGAAAACGTACTAAGAAGATCCACTTGCTTTTTTTCTACCAAATCCAAGAGTACAAAATGACACTCATCCTTATTTTATGGGCAGGATTGTGAATGTAAAAAGATTTTTAGAGAAATATCCGTTTTCAAAACCAAGTGAAAATCCCTTAATTCTTCATCTTTCAGATTCTATTTGTCATTGGAATAATGGAACATTTTTTATAGATGGGACATCAATAAAAGGATTTCAAAAAGAAAAGGGGTCTTGTACGAATCCTCCTTAGAGAGGATTAAGAATGGAAATTGGTACTCTAACATCAGTATTATTAGGATATAGTGATCCTTCCTTACTTTATCAATATAGGAAGATCCAAGGTGATGTAGATCAGTTAACATTGTTACAGAAACTCATTTCTCCTTCAAGAGCATCGATATTGTTTGACTTTTTTTAATAAATAATACATTATAGATAATCGAACGATATGATGAAAGCGAAGCCAAAAGTTGGCTTCGCTTTCATTTTTAAGATCAAATAACTTGATGAATAGCCTCAGATATTTGCTTTAAAAGACTTTTGCTAGTATTTAAAACAGTTGAAGGGAAGTTCTCACCCTCACCATATTCAACACCATGCGGGTAATAATGTTTTCCTAATAGCGGAGTAATCAATTTAATCACTGCATGTCTTCCACCAACATCACCTTCAATAGCATATCCTTGAACACGGAGGTAAAAAACTTCCCCTTTTGATTCAATTTTATGGTCATAAGTCACACGTTCATAATCCCATTGCCCAGCTAAAACAAATCCGTTTTCTTCCATTATTTCATTTAAGCGAGATAGATCTAACGTTAATCCTTCTAGACCAATACCTTCGATTTTCATATGTATATCCCTCCTAAAAGCCTTTTCACCATTTATATTATAGCTTAAATCTCTTTAAAAAAGAAAGTGAAACTTCTATAAGGACAATCTTCATTGTTTATGTTAGAAAATAAAAACATATCGAAAATTGGTTTATTGTTTAAATACTAGGATAAAGACTAAAATAGGTGAAAATATTACAAATTTCACTAACGTTAAAACGCTGTATGATTCAATGGAAGTTGTTTAATTTTAAGGAGAATTTAATTAGTAATTAAATTGAATCATTTGGTAAAAACTAATCATAAGGAGGAGATAGTATGCAAAGAGTGAAAGATATTATGTCTTCGAATGTAGAGTTTTGTACGCCTTTAGATAATGTCTATGAGGTTGCAGTTAAAATGAAGGATTTGAACGTAGGCGTAATACCTATTGTTGAAGATCAAAAATTAATTGGTATGATTACTGACCGAGATTTAGTTGTGAGAGGCATAGCTGAAAAACATCCTGGTTCAAATCAGGTAACAAATGTTATGACAGATCAAGTCATATCGATTGACACGAATGCTTCTTTAGATCAAGCAGCTGATATGATGGCAAAGCACCAAATAAGACGATTGCCGGTTGTTGAAAATGGAAAACTAGTGGGAATTGTTTCATTAGGAGATATATCGACAAATCTAACAACAGCTGATGAAGCTGGTCATGCCTTATCAGATATTTCAGAAACACATTGAAGTAAGGGTAATAAAAAATATGCAAGAAGGAGTGTTTTTCGCTCCTTCTTTGCAATAAAAATTCATAGAGCATTCATTTCATGACATAGATTCTCAGAAGTAGTATAATTATTATGTGTATATCTAGTAAAAATTTATGACATTTTCAATATTTATCATACTATGCAGTGTTTATCTGCACATTAGTAGGGAAAGAATAGTAACACTACTAATAATTGACAATAAACTAGTATATCAACGGTTAGTTTTCATATAATGATAGAAAGTAGATCGAAAAGGAGGGGATTAATCTGCGTATTTTTATTCGAACCGCCGTTATCTTTTTAATTATATTTCTTAGTTATACACTATTTATATATTTCGGGCAATATTCTCCTATCGAACAACATGAAGAAGAAAACGTCCAAATTTCAAACGAAGAATTATCAAAAAATAAAGAATTTAATCTGAAGGAAGAGTTACCCAAGGAAGGAATATTGTCTTTAATGAATAAATCTTCTGAAGAAATAACTGCAATGCTAGGAGAACCAGATCGAATTGATCCGTCAGCATATGATTATGATTGGTGGATTTTTGAGTCTAAAGATAATCAATATCTACAAGTAGGTGTTCTAGATCAGAAGGTTGTTACGGTTTATGGTATTGGGAGTAAATTGGCTGCAGAACCATTTAAAATTGGACAGCCTATTCAAGAAGTTTTTAAAATTGCACCTGTTTCACCTAGTATTTCACTTGAGTATGATGGGAATTCATATCGTTTTGAATTTTCCGAAGAAGATATGAACACCAGACCTACTGTGAAAATTGGTGATGTATACGTGCAATTATATATTGATAAATTTGATGGCATTTTATCAAGTATACGTGTTTTAGATACTGAAACGTTCATTAAGCAGAGATCTTATGAAGTGACATATCGTGGGGAATTATTAAAACCGAAAGAAATCGGTGACGCAAAATGGGAAAAAATAGAGACTGGTGTAGAAAAACAAATATTATCGATTACGAATATGATTCGTGATAGGCATGGTATTCCACCTGTAGAATGGGATGAAAAAACATCACAGGTTGCTTTTTTACACAGTGAAGATATGAAGGAAAATAACTATTTTTCACATGAATCTCCAACGGAAGGAACCCTGGTTGATCGTCTTGGCGAATTTGATATTAAATATGAAATGGCAGGGGAAAATATTGCAGCTCAATATGTCGATGGTATTGCGGCATCTGAAGGCTGGTTAAATAGCAAAGGACACCGTGATACAATGTTAAATGAAGAATTCACTCATTTAGGTATTGGTGTAGACGATTTATACTATACTCAAAATTTTATAAAGTCATGGAAACAATAATATAGTTTGTGTTTCTTTAACAGCTAAGAGCAAAGAATAAAATGCTTGATGGAACGAGCTAGTAGTTAAGGTATCCTTAACTACTGCTCTTGCCATTACTGTCTCGTTCTTTGCAATAGCTGTTTTTCTTTAAGAACAAATATAAAGATTTATTTCTAGATTCTGTTTCCCAACTTTGAACAAGCAATAAATTCCACTCAAAGGCTCTGTTTATGTATACAAAGTAAATAGTATCAATCTTATCCTTTAATCTAATAAGGTTCTTGTCACACAATCGTGTATCAGTACATATTTGTCATTCTAAAACCAACAAAAAATAAATTGATTAAAAGAATAGGAACCTGCACCAAATATGTTTAATATAACAAACATTTTTTGGGTGCAGATTTTTATTCTAATACCAATTTAAGAATGAAACGATAACGATATCTTGTCATTCATCCATAACTTATCCCCGATTGATGATAAAAAATGTTGCTGTACTATGTGCAATAAGGGTCCCATCATCCCGAAATACTTTTCCTTCAGTGACAACTGTTTTATTGCCTTTATGTATTGTATTACTAATACATGTCAGTTCTTTTCCGATTCCAGGTGCTACATAATTAATTTTCATTTCACTTGTTACGGCAGCTTTATCAGGCGGGAGGATGTGATGGACAAGTCCACCCATAGTAGAATCTAGTATTGTTGCTGTAATTCCTCCGTGGACAATGTTTATATCATTTTGAATGATCGGTGTGTTCGGTATTTTTATAGTAAACTGGTTGTCTTTATATTCTCCGACTGCGTGAAGAAGAGCACTGATATATGAGCCTTTTTCATTAAATTCTTTACGCTTCAGTCCTTTTAATAAGAGTTCAATAACATATTGATTTTCTTCATCTGCGTTTTGTATGATCTCTTTTGTTAATTGTAATAGCTCTTCCTTTGTCATTGTCCAAATCCTTTCCTTTTGTTAGTGATAGTTTACCAGAATTTTCATTCCTGTAGCAACGTTAAAATGGGCGAACATTCATTGCTATTACACGATAAGATATAATAGGCAAATGTATTAACGAGGTGATAATAATGACATCAAAGAAAAACCATCCATCTGTTCAACAATTTAAAGAATTTGTAAAAGAGCATCCAAAGCTCGTACAAGAGGTAAGAAAAGGAAACAAACAATGGCAGGAAGTTTTCGAAGATTGGTATTTACTTGGAGACAAAGATGTTATTTGGAAACAATATCAAGATGATCAGCCAGAAGTACAAAAGGAGGTAGAAAAGAAATCCGATTTTATGTCACAAATGTTATCAGCCGTAAAAAAAATGGATGCCAATACTGTTAACCATCATATTTCAAATATGAGCAGTACGATTTCGACGATTCAAGGTTTATTCGATCAATTTGGACTAACGAAAGGTTCATCACAAAATACTTCTAATCATAATCAACATCCCTTTTCATTTAGAAAGGATTAACTTGTACTTCATTAGTTCCACTTTAAATTTAGCTTTGTTTGTATATGAACCGGTAGGGGGATAGTATGAGAAAAGAAGTTCAAGAACATATTCGCAGCAATAAAGAATTACAAAAATTCATACGAGAGCAGCCTCAATGGTTTAGAAAACTGTCGCGGAATCCAAATGACTTAGCATCCTTAGAAATAAATATGATGAATTATTATCAAAAAACCATTCCACATAAAGTACAGCAATTTTCAAATTCAATTCAAATGGCTTCTATGATGATCGGTATGTTTAAAGCAATGAGACAGCAAGATTAAAAACGACTTGGTTAGCACAAGTCGTTTTTTTTATCGCTTACTATTCATGAATTAGCAGATCTGGGTAAACACTACAAAAAAGGAGGTCTTGGAAGAATGAAAAGGTTACTATTTTTTGGGTTAATATGTTTTTTATTATCTGGTTGTACACAAGACAAGCCAAAACCTGAAGGTTCCGTAGAAATTATCCCTCTCCAAGTAAGCAACATGAAAAATAGTGCGGTAGAAGTGGTCAGCCAGCAGCAAAATGCCACATTAACAATTAAACATCATGTCCGTAATCAAAATGTATATGTAGAGTGTTTTATCCCGCATTTTACTTTTAAAGATAAGGGTGGAAAAAGAGTGATTGGTGAAGGTCATATCGTGTTATATGTGGATGGAAAAAAGGTTGAAGATATGAATACTGCGGCTTTTATTGTAAAAGGATTAGATAAAGGTGTTCATGACATGAAAGTTGAGGTTTTTCATAATGACTCAACAAGCTATAATCTGAAAAAGTCTTGGCAGATTAATATTCAATAATGATATAAATAAATATCATTTATAAATGTAAAATTATTATTTCTTTAATCGATTTATGCAGCATAACCTGGTCAAGAATTTTTCAATTTCCGTATTTCGTGTTAAAATGAATTGCGGAGGTGCAAATACTCTATGTTTGCTACAATTGAAAGCATGTTACTACTTGATAAAGCAGAACAATTAGCTAGCCTAGTACTTCAATCAGAGCCAGCTGAAGAATATCGACGTAGTTATGATATATTAAAAAATGATAAAAATGCTCAGCAACTTATTTCAAAGTTTACGAAAACAAAGGACTTATATACTGATGTCCAACGCTTTGGTAAATATCATCCAGACTATCGAAAAATATCAAAGGATATGCGGGATATAAAAAGAGAACTCGATTTAAACGAGAGTGTTTCTAATTTTAAAAAGGCTGAAAATGAATTGCAAGCATTATTAGATGAAATAAGTGTTCATGTTGGTCAAGCCGTTTCAGAGCATGTAAAGGTTCCAACTGGTAATCCTTTCTTTGATACCGGCTCAAGCTGTGGTGGAGGCTGTGGTTCTGGTGGGGGTTGCGGTTGTAAAGTTTCATAAAACGAGTCTACCTATTGGACTCGTTTTTTTACGGTTTAAAATATAAGATAACTTTTCAAGAAATATTTTTTTGGTGAATTATTGTTAGAAATGAAAAAATTTGCTAGACTTTGTTTGAGGTATAAGTATCTAAAATAAAAAAGTTCTTTTTTCATAAATAAGGGAGAATCATTATGTTTGAAAAGCGTCAAGGAATCGTTGTTTGGCTTCATTCGTTAAAGCATATAAAAATGCTCAGAAAATTTGGGAACGTTCACTATGTTTCAAAACGCTTAAAATATGTAGTGTTATATTGTAATATGGAGATGGTCGAGCAAACGGTTCAAAAGCTCACATCCTACTCGTTTGTAAAACATGCAGAACCTTCTTATAAGCCTTACTTAAAATTAGAATTCGAATCTAAAGTAGATAAGGCAAAAGAATATGATTACAAGATTGGCTTATAATCATATCTTTCTTTAAATTTTTAAAATATACAATATAAGCTGACCTTTTCGAATAAATGGATGTAAATATTCGAAAAGGTCAGCCATTTTTATGATCTCCAATAAAAACACAATTGTTTGTATTTCCTATTGTAATATTGGAAGATAATGATTAAGCCTTAAAATTCCAATAATATATTGATAATAAAGATCTAGCTCGTGAAACATGCTAGATGGTTTTACTTCAAGCTGAATAATCTCTTTATTTAAGTAGGTGGCAAGTTCAGTAAATAATGCATACCGCTTATTATCTATTACATTTGGATTAGGAACCCCTTCGCGGCAAATATACAAGGCTTGGAAATTCCCAAGTTCTGTTGGCTGCATAATCACCACAAGTGAAGTTACATCTTTTTCATTTATTTTTGTATGTAAAGCAATTAAGTTTGAAACACGCTCTTTATTTGCTTTTGTCGTTTCTATTAGTTCGTAAATATCTGAATAGCCTTCACCTAACTCAATAAATCGTTGTATCATAAATCTTCCCCCTAAAATAAAATAGTAGATACCCGGGTAATCAATCGAATTTTCACTATAACATGAACGATTAGGGATGAAAAGTCTATATTAACACATAAAAAAAACCTACAGATATTCTCTGTAGGGTCCTTCAATACCTTAAATTTCTAAAAGGATGAAGGCAAAGGGAGAGGAGAAACCGGAGGAAGAACTTATGGGGAAACGTAAGTCTTCTCCGCGGTTGGCAACAACATCAACGAATCGATGTTGTTACTACTCATTATCACCAATTGGTTTTTCCATATACATAAAACTTAAAATTTTTCTTTTTTATTTCCCTAAATAAAAAAGGTATAAGAAGCACAGTACCGCTACTCATAATCAATATGTATGAGACTATGAACTCTTTCGAATGCACGGGCACTTTCGCTTTTTCGTCAATGCATGTCACTTGCCTATTTCGTAAAGGTTAGATATTGTAACAGTTATAAGCGCTATGGTAGGATTAGGAGTAACTTACATAAGAAAGTCATATTAAAGTAGTGGTGAATGATAATGAGAGTAGTATCAGGAAATTTTAAAGGAAGACAATTAAAGGCAGTGCCTGGGGTTACTACAAGGCCAACAACAGATAAAGTGAAGGAAGCTATCTTTAATATGGTAGGACCTTATTTTGAAAGTGGGATCGCTTTAGATTTGTTTGCTGGTAGCGGTGGTTTAGGCATTGAAGCACTTAGCCGAGGAGTTAATAAATGCATTTTTGTTGATCGTGAACCTAAAGCAATACAAACAATACATAAAAACTTAGAAATATGTCAGGCTGCAGACTTAGCTGAAGTTTATCGCAATGATGCAGATCGCGCATTGAAAGCAATTATTAAGCGAGAAATACAGTTTCAATTAATATTTCTAGATCCACCGTATAAGCAACAAATATTGAAAACGCTTATAAATACGATTAGTGAAAATAGCTTGTTACATAAAAATGGTTTCATCGTAACTGAGCACGGATCAGACGTCCACTTACCGGAAGAGGTTGGGCAATTTATTCGATTAAAACATGAGACTTACGGGATGAGTTCAATCACGATATTTGGATTAGAAAGACATAATGAGGAGGAATAAAAGATGGGAAACATAGCAGTATGTCCAGGCAGCTTTGACCCGATTACATTTGGTCATTTGGATATTATTAAACGCGGTGCGAAGGTATTCGATCAGGTGTATGTTTGCGTATTGAACAATACAGCGAAGCATCCGTTATTTACAGTTGAGGAGCGGTGTGAATTAATTAGGGAAGTGACAAAAGACATACCAAATGTCGTTGTAGAATCCTTTCATGGACTATTAATAGATTATGTGCAGAAAAAAAATGCCCAAACAATAATTAGAGGGCTCAGGGCAGTATCAGATTTTGAATATGAAATGCAGGGGACATCAATGAATCGTGTATTAGATGAAAATATTGAAACATTTTTCATGATGACAAATAGTCAATATTCTTTTTTAAGCTCAAGTATAGTTAAGGAAGTAGCAAAATATAAAGGGGATATCTCTGAATTAGTACCTGAAGTAGTAGAAAAAGCATTAATAAATAAATTTAATTAAAAAGTAAAGGTGAGGGTTTTTCCTCACCTTTATTTAATAAAGTGTTTTTGTGAATATATTCCTTCTTGCATACAAATAAATATAAACAAGCAATGAAATGATTGTGATAAGCGGACCAGTTTGAATAATCATTTCCCAGTAGTCCTTTGCCCATTGTGGACTATACGTCAAAAACACGGGAATTTCATTTGGTAGATTAGATTGCAAATTTAAATACAATGGCTTAAATAATAAGAAGGCGATGATCGCTGAGTACAGTCCTTGTAGAATTCTTGAGAAAAAAAAGGGCTTAAACCGAATATCTGTATCTGCAAGTATACTTGCAACTTGAGCTTGGATGGATAGTCCGCCGAAGGCTAATATAAAACTTGCTATGATTACTTTATCTAATAAATTAACAGTTGTTTCACTAACAAGTCGATTACCCAATGTAATTTCAAAAATACCTGAAATAAGAGGTATACTTAATTCATTGGCAAGCTGCAGCAGTGCCAATCCTCCAGAAAAAATGATCGCTAAGAACTCTGTTACTCCAATAATAGCTAAGATTTTATTGAATACAGAAAAGAGAATAATAAAACCGCCAATCATTAATAGGGTCTGAATAGATGACATAACTGCATCTCCAAGCATTTTCCCCAGTGGACGAGATTCTTTTATTCTAGTTGCATGTAGCTCCTTTAGAGCTAATTTTATCGATGGAAAGATTGTAGCTTTTTTTTCAGCCATTGTTGTTTGTTCAGTTCCGCCATAAAATCTCATTGTGAGACCTACACATAAATTTCCTAAATAATGTGCAGCAGCTAATAAAATCCCTAGGGAGGCATCATTGAAAAAACCAACTGCTACAGCACCGAATATAAATAATGGATTTGATGAACTAGTAAATGAAACTAATCGCTCTGCCTCTAAGGCTGTAATCTGTTCTTCCTGCCGTATCCTTGCAGTAAACTTTGCACCGGCAGGATTACCAGAAGCCATTCCCATTGCCCATACAAAGCCGCCTACACCCGGAACGCGAAAAATTGGGCGCATAAAGGGCTCTAATAATACACCTATAAACTTTACAACACCAAAGCCTATGAGTAATTCAGATACAATGAAAAAAGGCAATAGTGAAGGAAAGACAACCTCCCACCAAATTGATAAACCTCTTGTTGAAGCTTCAAGTGATTCTTTTGGATTAAGAATGATCGCTAGCGTAAGACCACCTATAAAAACAGCAAAAAAAATGGTTTTAAGTTTCGAAAGACTCAAAATATAAATGCCTCCTAAACCGATCTAATAATGTTTAAAAATAAAATAATATTAATCGTCCAGCATTTGATTGAAAGTTTATCTTTGTAGGTGAACGATGTGCTTCGCTTTTGGGTTGTACAACCTTATTAGTTCAATATACGAGAATAGGTGGACATTTTAGACCATAAGAATGACGTATAAGATATTTTAATCATAAAAATGTCTTAATGAGTGAAGAATTAATGCATATTTTAAGTGCTATTTAAAAATTTTTTTGAAGGTAAATCAATTCTTAATAAAGGAGGGAATCTCCTTGACTAAGGAGCCTAAGATAGGACTAGCGCTGGGATCCGGTGGTGCAAGAGGGTTTGCTCATTTGGGCATATTGAAGGTATTAAGGGATGAAGGAATACCAATTGATTTAATCGCAGGGAGCAGTATGGGTGCTTTGATTGGAAGTTTTTATGCCTCAGGTTTAAGTATTGAGCGAATGTATCAATTTGCACTTGCTTTTAAAAGGAAGTACTATCTAGATTTTACAGTTCCTAAAATGGGATTTATTTCGGGTAATCGAGTGAAGGAATTAATCCGGTTATTTACACATAGGAAAACATTTGAACAATTAAATATTCCAGTTTCAGTCGTAGCGACCGATTTATATGCAGGGAAAAAGGTTATATTTAATGAAGGGCCTGTAGCAGATGCCGTAAGAGCTAGCATTGCAATACCAGGTATCTTTGTTCCCGAAAAAATTGATGGTAAACTATTAGTTGACGGTGGGGTTGTCGACAGAGTACCAGTTTCGGTCGTAAAAGAAATGGGTGCTGATATTGTCATTGCAGTTGATGTTTCACATGTGAAAAGAAATGAAGATATTACTTCAATATTTGATGTCATCCTGCAAAGTCTAGATATCCTTCAAGATGAACTCGTCCACCATAGAGAAATTGCTTCAGATGTCATGATTCGTCCACATGTTGAACAATATAGTTCTAGAGCTTTTACAAATATAAAAGAAATAATTGAGATTGGGGAAAAAGAAGCATTGCAGCATGTACAGAAAATACAGACTCTTATCAAAAAGTGGAAGGAGACAAATAGGATTGAAGAGTAGGGCCATAATACGTGCGACTATTTTAGTAGCAATCATTATTTTAATTATGACATTTATCAAGCTTCCTTATTATGTAACCCAACCAGGAATGACTTCAGAACTAGAGTCGATCATCGAGGTTGAAAATGGTTTTAAAGAAGAGGGAAGTTTTTCTTTAACAACCATACGATTTGGTAGAGCAAATCCTCTAACATATATGTGGGCAAAGCTACATGATTTTTATTATATTCATCCACTAGAAGAAATTAGAAGAGAAGAAGAAACAGACGAAGAATACTATAAAAGGCAACTTCATTTGATGGAAGGCTCACAGGAGTCGGCCATTACGGTTGCCTATAAAAAAGCGAACAAAAAAGTAAGCTATACTTTTCACGGTATTTATGTTGACGGGATTGTAAAAGACATGCCTGCTGCTAGTGTTTTACAAGTTGGTGATCGTATATACAAAGTAGATAAAAAGGAATTCCAAACAGCGGACGAGTTTATTGAGTATGTAACAACGAAGAAAGCAGGAGAAGAATTAGCCATTACTTATGAAAGAGATGGAGAACAAAGAACAGGAAAGATAAAAATGGCTCCATTTAAAAATAAACCTGAAAAAGTCGGTATTGGAATATCATTATTGACGGATCGAAAAATTGATGTCGAACCTGATATTACATTAAATACAGAGGATATTGGCGGTCCTTCCGCAGGTTTAATGATGTCTCTCGAAATTTATAATCAACTGACGGAAATGGATATTACAAGAGGTTACAAGATTGCTGGTACAGGAACGATTAATGAGGCGGGAGAAGTCGGTCCAATTGGAGGGATTGCTCAAAAGATCGTTGCAGCAGACAATGCTGGCATCGATATATTTTTTGCACCGAATGAAAATAATAGCTCAACATCAAATTATCAAGAAGCACTCCAAACCGGAAAACAAATCAAGACAGATATGAAAATTATTCCAATAGATACGTTTGAGGAAGCGGTTGATTATTTACTCCATTTAAAAGAGAAAGGCTAAAATTAACTTAGCCTTTCTCTTTTTTGATGGTTAAAATGATGTCTATTTATTAATGTCTTTCAGAATAGATGTTCTGAATTTAGGCTGTACTAAGAGTTTATTTCTTTCTTAAATTCGAATTGGCGGGGTCGCAAATTCAGTTTTCATCGTTTTCGAGCGGAGCGGCTCAGGAAAAATCATATTATATGTATGTGATGCTTTAATGTCTAATTCTAATAAGGGGTGCTGAAAGGTTGATAGTTTTGAAATCACTGGCACTACTAATTGTTTTTTTACTGTGCCTAAATATTCTTGTCCTAATTGCGACATACCTAATAATCTAATATAAGGAGATTCTTGATTTGGACCGATATAACTCATCTGCTTTTTCGTTGTTCTCGTCAAGATATGTGTGCATAACCTTTGTAATCTGGTCCAAGTATATCTTTTTGTTTTGAGCCGTTCCATAAAGTCTTGAAAGCCCTCTGCCTCTAAGATGTTTTTTCTTATTCTATTTTCTAATCCTTCTTCAACCTCATAAATGTTGAAAAGATCCTCATTACTCATCGTCATTATTGTATATTTTAATAAATGAAAATAGTGTTCCCAATGATGTAAAAGACCATAATTTTGTTCATATTCACCTAAGTTTTGAAATGTTGCTTTAGGGACATACTGTGTAATAGGTTTTTCTTTCGATAATAGTGCCTTTCGAATACTTGTCGCACTAGCTATTGTTGGTGAAACGAATGCTTGTTCATGAAAACCCGCAGATGTTCGTTTTATCGTATAAGGTTTTATATTTGCTTGTTGCCTGTAAATCGCTTTTACATAATGAAAACCAAGAATATTATTAGGCAACGAAAGATCAAGCATCTCTTCTTCATTTGATAATTCTTTGAAGGCTGACGTTAACGCTGACGGATAGCTAACCCCTGATGTGATATGCTGTTTAATTAACATATCATATTGTTCTTTCTTTTGTATAAGGAATTCATTAACATGCAGAAATGGAGAAATTTCACCTAATTCAGAGCCAAAACAAAGTGAATGACAATGCAATGCCTCTAAAATCGAAACGGCTCCATTAGCAAATGTTTCTGCCTTT
Source organism: Metabacillus sediminilitoris (assembly GCF_009720625.1). Classification (NCBI taxonomy): domain Bacteria; kingdom Bacillati; phylum Bacillota; class Bacilli; order Caryophanales; family Bacillaceae; genus Metabacillus; species Metabacillus sediminilitoris. The sequence continues at coordinate 3,763,226 of NZ_CP046266.1, read as the reverse complement.
TGTGTAGCAAAAGCATATGGTAATTCAACAACAAGATCAACACCGCTTTGCAGAGCCATTTTTGTTCGAGTCCATTTTGAAACAATCGCTGGTTCCCCTCGTTGGAGAAAATTTCCACTCATTACAGCGATTACGACATCTGCCTTTGTTTCCTTTTTAGATTCTGTAATATGATAAAAATGTCCATTATGAAATGGATTATATTCTACTACTAGACCTAATGCTTTCAAATTGATCACCACTTATTTTCATTAATAAAGGATATTAATTCTATTATAGGGCAGAGGTGGCAATCAATAAACATTAGTAATAACATTTCGTTACGATAATAAATAATTAATGATTTTATAAGAAATACCTTGCAAAGCAGGAAAATGATGATTAAAATAAAACATGCTCTAAAAAGAAATTTCTTATGAAATACTGTAAATCATTTTGTAATTATTACAAGTTCATGTATACTTACACTGTAAAGAAAAAATATTGACAAATATTATTGCGAAAGCTATAATTACCTTTGTTGCCTTGAGGTGATATACGTTGAAATGGACAATTAGTCAACTACATCAATTGCAAAACAAGGGATTGAAAATTGATGAAGAAATCGATTTAAGTGATCTTGTCACAAGTCATCCAGACATCCGTGATATTTCACCAGTTAACGTTAGTGGAAGAGCAGATATTAGCTCAACGAAAGTAACGTTCCACTTATCAATTTCAGGTTCAATGGTTCTTCCTTGTTCTCGAACGTTAGTGGATGTTCAATATCCATTTTCAATTAATACAACTGAAACATTTTTACTTAAACCAGCAGAATATGAAACGGAAGAGGATTTTCATCTTACAGATGGTGACATTGTTGATTTAACACCAATTCTGAAGGAGATCATTATCTTAGAAATACCGATACAGATATTCTGTGAGGATGTTGCAAATGTAGAAGGTGCTGCTCCTCAATCAGGTAAAGACTGGGAAGTTATTTCTGAAGATGATCAGAAAAACAAGATTGACCCACGATTGGCTGGATTAGCAAAATTCTTCGAAAACGAAGATAGCTAATATATTTAGTAAAAAAACACAGAGGAAACCGGAATATCCGGATTCAATCAATGTAATGCTCTTTAAGGAGGTGGGAATAATGGCTGTACCTTTTAGAAGAACTTCTAAAACAAGAAAAAGACTACGTCGTACTCATTTTAAATTACAAGTACCTGGTATGGTAGAATGCCCAAGCTGCGGTGAAAGCAAACTTGCTCATCGTGTTTGTAAAGCATGTGGAACATACAAAGGAAGAGACGTTGTAAGTAAATAATTTTTATCTACAATGATAAAAGCGTGAGGATCTAACAATCCTCACGCTTTTATTTTTATCCAAATCTTTAGAACTCGGAATAAAACATATAAAATGGAATTAATTATGATTTGGGGGTATTGTACATATGAATAAAATAATTTTAACTGAGTATGAAAAAGGAATTGTTGAAATTAAATTAAATCGGCCAGCAACATATAATGCTGTAGATTTTGATATGATGGATGAGTTGCATATAAGCCTTAAGAAATTACATGATACAAAAGATATAAGGGCAATCATGATTACAGGTGAAGGTGACAGGGCCTTTTGTTCAGGTGGAGATGTAAACGCTTTTGAACAATTAAAAACAAAGGAAGAAGCCTACGATATGCTCTCTAAAATGGGAGAAGTTCTTTATCAAATATTGATGTTGCCAATTCCTACTTTTGCCCTTATTAATGGTATTGCATTAGGTGGCGGATGTGAAATTGCTACAGCTTGTGATGTTCGTATTGCGAAACAAGGTGCGGAAATAGGATTCATTCAAGGTAATTTAGCGATAACAACTGGATGGGGCGGAGCGACATTGCTTCATGAAAAAATGCCATATGATAAAGCAATGTCCTTGCTTTTATCTGCAAAAAGAATTTCTGTAGAAGAAGCGCATTCATTAGAATTTATCCAAAAAATTGTTGAAGAATCAACTTATCGAACTGAGGCAATTCAATTCATTCTTAATTCATTAGTTGAATATCCCCTTGTATTAAGAGCATACAAGTCTGTAAAAATAGATCAATGGCAGCAGACAGGTTTACTTTCAAGAATGAAATTAGAAATCAATAGATGTGCCGAGTTATGGGAGATGGAAAACCATCATAACGCAGTTTCACGATTTGTAAATAGAAAGAAATAATCGCTAACATATTTTTCCTATTGTTTATAATATTTATTAATCATTAAAATTCTAAAGAATATGTTTGTCTTAAGCTCTTTTTTTAAAGTAATAGAGTCTATCTATTCTATTAGTTGCATATGTATAGAAAAAAAGTGACTATTGGAGGGATAAGGGATGACTACTACTCGTCAAGATGCTTGGACACATGATGAAGATTTATTGTTAGCAGAGGTGGTACTAAGGCATATTCGTGAAGGTGCTACACAATTAGCTGCATTTGAAGAGGTTGGTCGAAAATTATCTAGAACAGCTGCAGCATGTGGATTCCGATGGAATTCTCATGTTAGAAAACAATATAAAACAGGTATTGAAGTAGCTAAAAAACAAAGAAAAGAGCTTAGAACATCTTCACCACAGCAAATAAGTGAGATCGAGGATGAGCCTTTATTAGAAAGTAAACCACAGGATGCTCAATCGAAAAATGCAATTAAAGACCTCATAAACTTCCTTCAACAATATGAAGAGGCGCCATCCTTAAAAGAGCTGGAACAAGAAAATAAGCGCTTATCAGATAAAAATAGAATATTAGAGGAAACAATATTAAAACTTCAACAAGAAAAGGAAGCCCTCACAAATAACTTGGCAGTTATTGAAGAGGATTATCATGCACTTATTGAAATCATGGATCGTGCAAGAAAAATGGTCATTCTACAAGAGGATGAAAGAAATAGAAAAGTGAAATTTCAGATGGATAAAAATGGTAATTTAGAAAGGGTTGAAAAATAACAAAGAAAGTGGCTGTCTCATCCAGAGACAGCCACTTTTTTGTGGGAATTTATTGATCACTTTGTCCAGCTAATACTAGCGCTGCACAATCGACTATCCTAGAGTGATCATACATTGTCTTTACGGCAATGTATGATCAAGAGATTTCTTTGTTGTTAATTATTATCGTTAGCGGGATACCAAATTAATGGATTCTCTCCTTTGTCGCGTTCCATATCATATTTTACTGGTTCAAAATGCATCTTAGTCCAAAAATCGCCTGATTTTACTCGAGGATTCGTTTTAATAGGCAATTGAAATGACTTTGCATAATCAACAAGTGCTCTACCATAGCCTTTTCCTTGGTAATCAGGAATTACTTCAAGTTTCCAAAGTTCCAAATAATCTTGCTGTGGGCTAAAGTATTGGTCGAATTTTTTGTCAACACGATAAAGGCTCATTCGAGCAACTAGTTTGTCTCCAAAATAAATACCATAGAATGGTGAGTCACTATCATCTTCAATCATATTTGTCTTAAGATCCTCTAGCATTGAAAGCTCTTGAATTCCATATTCTCTAAACTTTTTAAACTCCTCTAATGTTTTATAATTGATTAATAATCTTTCGACTTTAAACATGGAAAATTCCCCCTTGATGCATATCAAATAATCTAGAAATGTGTAAAGAATATTTTGATTAAATTAAAAAAATACTAACTTTATTATACCATGTTACACAAATGATGGAAATGAAAATGGTTAACCGCTTACAGTATTAGGGTGTATAAATAGTTTGCTATTTTTTGAATAAACAGACAAAAGTCTAGTATGGAAGACACTTCATTTGATATGATAATACTGAATTATTATTATGAATATAATCATTTATAAGGTATTCTACAAGATAAATCGCTAAAGTAGGTGAAGCTATGGATTTTGGAATCATCGGTGCCGGTTCGTTAGGCCTTCTATACAGTTTTTATTTATCGAAAGATTATTCACTAACACTTTATACAAATCGTAAGCAGCAAGCTGATCTCATTAATAAACGTGGTTTAAGTTATTTTAAGGATGATACATATACAACAGCAATGATACAAGCGACATCAGATCGAAACTATAAGGAAGATTTCTTAATTGTAACAGTTAAACAATACGATATAGAAGCAATTATTGATGTGCTTAAAGAACTTTCACCACGAACAATATTATTTTTACAAAATGGAATGGGACATTTGCCATATTTATCAGTATTATCAAAACATCAAATCTTATTAGGAATTTCCGAACATGGTGCGATACGTTTAAATGATCATTCTGTAAAACATACAGGTATAGGTGTGACGAAAATCTCCCATTATAATCAAGATAAACCTCAACATTCAATATTTAGCCAACTGCTTGCCGAACAACACTCTTTATTTGGCATTGAGTTAAAGGATGATTGGCATAATATGCTTACAGAAAAATTAATTGTGAACGCTACAATAAATCCATTAACTGCCATTCTAAAGGTGAAAAACGGCGAATTAATTAAAAATAATGATTTTAAACAGATTCTATATGAACTATTTAAAGAAGTCGTACTAATATTAGATGTTCAGAATGAAGTGAAACTTTGGGAGCATGTACAGACAATATGTAAAAAAACTGAAAAAAATGAGTCCTCAATGTATAAAGACATTCAAGATGGTCGTCAAACAGAAATAGATTCGATTTTAGGTTATTTAATTCAATGTGCAAGAAAGAATCAGATCATGATTCCAACTATAACTTTTTTATATCATGCCATCAAAGGGATCGAAGCATGTAGGACGAATTGACATGAATAATTTATTAATGTGGATGATGTCAATTGCTTTTACTTTCCCATTCGTCTGCCTTGTCATTTTATTAGTAATTTTACAAATGCTTGTTAAAAATAAGAAGAAATCAATCCTTTTAACAATAGACTTATCAACAATATTTTTCATCATATCTGTTCATTTTCATCTCGTAACAATTTTTGAGCAATCATTTCTTTTATACATGATCATTGGGTTGTTATGTTTACTATTGATTAATTATTATGTTGATTTAAAAAAAGCAAAGAAATTTTCAATAAAAAATGTTTTTAAAAAGGTGTGGCGCTTATCGTTTTTAATCTTTTTTCTGAGCTATCTCAGCTTAGTGGTATATGGATCGGTATCTAGTATGATTACCTATGCATTTCTTTAATTTATCGAGGGATCAAAATTGAATTCAATAAAAGTGTATTTAGGATAAAAAGGACGGATAAGTCTGAGAAGATAGAACGTTCTAGTCAATTGTTAGTTACAGCAAGGTTGTGATCTGAACATAAGCATACTTTATATCAAACCTATATTCACTTGAAATTGTTATTTCGGACTTAGTTTATGTTTAGAAATCAATGAGGGGTATGCTAAGCAAAGTTTTTTTGTTTCAGTCGTATAAATGCTATACTCAACCTTGTTATTACATAAATCCAGAAAGGAAGATATATATGGAGATTCTTGAACTCTCCCTCCGCTCATCAAATCAATTTATGAATGATTTAACAGACCAAAATTTAAAAAATGACTTATTTTTTGATTATAATATTCATTCAAAAGAGGTTTTTCAAAATCGAGCAGCGGATCTTAAAAATCGTTCCTTTCAGCGTGAAGAGATATCGGCTTATTTAAAGCAATACGCAAAACGCTTTTCGGCAAATCATGAAAAAACGATTGAAAATATTGAGAAATTAAAGCACCCTGAAAGTGTAGTTGTCATAGGCGGTCAACAAGCTGGACTATTAACTGGTCCGCTTTATACAATACATAAAATTATTTCAATTATCGTTTTAGCTAGAAAAGAAGAAGAGGAACTAGGAATACCAGTCATACCAATTTTTTGGATTGCAGGCGAGGATCACGATTTTGCTGAAATTAATCATATTTTTACTGCAAAGGATAAAGTCCCTAAAAAATTAACCATTAAAGATGCTCCACTTAAAAAGCAATCTGTTTCTGAATTAATCCTGACTCAACAAAAAACATTGGAATGGATTGAAGATGTCTTTGAAACATTTGGAGAAACAGACCATTCAAACTATCTATTAGATCAGTTATCGAATTGCGTGAAACAATCGAATACATACGTTGAGTTTTTTGAACACGTCATCATGAGTCTCTTTAAAAATGAAGGGTTAGTTCTCGTCAATTCAGGGGATCCGGGACTTCGACAGTTAGAAAAATCTTGTTTTCAATCAATCCTTGAACATAATAGCAGAATATATGATGCGGTTAAAATGCAGCAACAAGAAATGCGTGCGCAAAACTATAACCCAATCATTGAAATGTCTGAAAATAGTGCTAATCTTTTTTATCATCATGAGGGAGAGAGATTTCTATTAGAAAGACAAAATGATTCAGAGTTTGTTGTAACCGACATTGGCTTAACTATGTCAAAAGCACAACTTTTTGATGTAATTGAGACGAATCCTCAAAATTTAAGCAATAATGTTGTAACTAGACCAATTATGCAGGAATATTTATTCCCAACACTAGCTTTTATCGCCGGGCCTGGAGAGGTAACATATTGGGCTGAGTTAAAGAAAGTGTTTTCCACTTTGGATATGAAAATGCCGCCAGTTTTACCAAGACTAACGATCACATTATTAGAACGTCCAATCGAGCGGAACTTAAATGAAACAAATTTAATGTTAGATGAAGTGTTGCATGAAGGTGTTGAGAAAGCGATTGAATCTTTTCTCAAATCAGTTTCCCCGATTGATATGAATCCATTGGTGGATGAGGCGAAAAATAAAATAGCTGACATACACGAGTGTTTAATTCATGAAGCGCTGAAAATTGATGCTAGTTTAGAACCAATGCTGAAAAAAAATGGTGTATTTATACAAGAGCAGCTGAATTTTTTATTGCATAGTGTAGAAAAACGAAAGCGACAACTGCATGATGTTCACCTTTCAAAGTTTAAATCAATCGAATTATCTTTATGTCCAAATATACAGCCTCAAGAAAGAATGTGGAATGTTTATTACTATTTAAATAGGTTTGGCCCGGATTTTGTTGGAGAACTGCTAAACTTGTCATATTCTTTTAATAATAAACATAAAGTTGTCAAAATTTAAATAAAACTTTTTTGAAAATCCTGTTCATACAGGGTTTTTTTTTGTATGAAAAAAGTCTAAAATAAGAAGTGTGGAGATAAGTGGGGGAAAGTGGTGAGATGAGGAGAGAAAGTGGGGGCACCGAGCATGTTTATGGGAGAATACCATCACACCATCGATTTAAAAGGCAGAATGATTATCCCATCAAAGTTTAGAGATGGACTAGGAGAATCATTTGTCATCACAAGAGGCCTTGACCAATGCTTGTTTGGTTACCCGATGAGTGAATGGAAGTTAATTGAAGAAAAATTAAAAGCCCTCCCGCTAACGAAAAAAGACGCTCGTGCATTTACTCGTTTTTTCTTTTCAGGTGCGACAGAATGTGAATTAGACAAACAAGGACGCGTCAATATCGCTACACCATTATTGCAATATGCAAAACTAGAGAAAGAATGTGTTGTTATCGGCGTTTCAAATCGAATTGAGCTATGGAGTAAGTCCATCTGGGAAAATTATGTTGCTGAGCAAGAAGATTCTTTTGAAGAAATTGCAGAAAATATGATTGATTTTGATATATAATCTTCACTTATGCAAAAAATGAGTAGTAGAGTGGACAAGCTAATAAAAACGATTTGAAAAAGGTGGTACAACAATGTTTGAACATACAACAGTATTATTGAAGGAAACAGTTGAGGGGCTTCAAGTTAAAGAAAACGGTACATATGTTGATTGCACTTTAGGCGGAGCAGGCCACAGCAGTTACCTGCTTTCTAAATTATCGAAAGAAGGACATCTCTTTGCTTTTGATCAAGACGATATCGCATTAGCCAATGCTAAAGAAAAATTATCATCATATGATGGACAAGTTACTTTAATAAAAAGTAACTTTCGCCACCTAACAGAAAAACTAGCTGAACATGGTGTTGAAAAAGTAGACGGGATTATTTTTGATTTAGGTGTTTCCTCACCACAGTTAGATACACCGGAAAGAGGATTTAGCTACCATCATGATGCTCCGTTAGATATGAGAATGGATCAACAGTCTGATATCTCTGCCTATGAAGTTGTAAATGATTGGTCGTATGAAGATTTAGTAAAGATCTTCTTTAAATATGGCGAGGAAAAGTTTTCAAAACAAATCGCAAGAAAAATTGAAGCACATCGGGAAGTGCAGCCAATTCGAACAACAGCTGAGCTGGTTGAGATAATAAAAGAGGCGATACCAGCACCAGCAAGACGAAAAGGAGGCCATCCTGCAAAAAGGATTTTTCAAGCGATTAGGATTGCAGTTAATGATGAATTGAAGGTTTTTGAAGAAGCAATTGCGCAATCGATTGAATTATTAAAGCCACAAGGAAGAGTTAGTGTGATAACGTTCCATTCATTAGAAGACCGCATATGTAAATCAGCTTTCAAAGAAGCAGCAACACCACCTGAAATACCTCGTAACATGCCTTTTCTACCAGAAGGTTACGAACCAAAAATTAAAATAGTGACTAGAAAGCCTATTGTTCCATCAGAAAAAGAATTAGAAGAAAACAACCGTGCAAGATCAGCTAAGCTGAGAATCGCTGAAAAAATATAGAGTATTAGAAGGAGGTTACATTTATGAGCAATTTAGCAATGAAATTAGAACAACAAAGACAAGAAAAACAGAATCACCAACAAATCCCGGTATCGGAACCAATTATTATCAAGAGAAGAGCTACAATCACACCTGGAGAAAAACTATTAATGGTTTTATTTGTTGGTCTGTTTTTATTCGGAGCAATAAGTATCGTTTCTAAAAGCTACGCGGTGTATCAAGCGAATATTGATATTCAAAAAACAGAAGCTAAAATTGAAGAACAAACAAAGCTTAATAGTGACCTCCATGTACAGGTTGAAGAGTTAAGTACGTACGATCGAATTTGGGAAAAAGCTAATGAGCTTGGACTAAAACTGGATCAAAACAATGTGAAAAGCGTTAATGAATAATAACAATAAAAAACAGAGCTGTGCTGCACAAGGTGTTAAGGTGTGGCCAGCTTTTTTTTCATCAATCCTATGTATCTTTATGGTAAAATAAAGGAGTGAAAGAGGAGGACTGTATGAAGCTAACACAGAAAAATATCAATATGAACAGAGGAGCAGCCATCTTATCGATCGCATTCGCATTGCTGTTTTTAATTATCTTTATTCGCTTTTTTTACATACAAGCAACTGGAACTGTACATGGGGAAGCTCTTGCCGCAAAAGCCGAAGAACTATATGAAAGTCAACGTACGATTGAAGCAGAGCGAGGGAAAATACTTGATAATAATGGTGAAGTCATAGCAGAAGATAAAGCTTCATATAAGCTTGTCGCCATTTTAGATGAGAAAATAACAACGAATCCTAAAAATCCACAGCATGTAGTTGATATAGAAGAAACGGCTCAAAAACTGGCACCCTTAATCGATATGGAGGTTAGTGAAGTCAGAGAAATTCTTTCAAAGGATTTATATCAAGTAGAATTTGGCTCTAATGGGCGTGATATTAGCCAAACCTTAAAAGCAAAAATAGATGCATTAGAACTTCCAGGTATAACTTTCATTAGAGATACACAACGATTTTATCCTAATGGTGTTTTTTCCTCAAATTTAATCGGTTATGCACAAAAACAAGAAGAGAGTGGCGAAACGGTTGGGATGATGGGGATTGAAAAAAACCTTGAGAAATATCTACATGAAGAAGATGGTTATGTTAAGTATGAAAAAGACCATTACAATTGGAAGCTGCCAAATAGTAAAGATGAAATTATTGCCCCGCAAAATGGCAATGATGTCTATTTAACGATTGATCAGAAAGTGCAAACATTTCTTGAAGATGCTATGAATCAGGTAGTTGATGAATATTCACCTCAAAAAATTGTAGCAGTTGTTGCAGATCCCAAAACAGGTAAAATATTGGCAATGGGACAACGTCCAAGTTTTGATCCCAATGTTAGAGATATCACTTCATATCATAACGATGTCATCTCAAATCCATTTGAACCTGGCTCAACAATGAAAATTTTTACCCTTGCTGCAGCGATTGAAGAAGGCGTTTATAATGGAAATGCTTATTTTCAGTCTGGATCATACAAAATTGAAGGACCAGATATTTATGATCATAAAAAAGCAGGCTGGGGTTCGATCACATTTAATGAAGGAGTACAGCGCTCATCAAATGTGGCCTTCTCTCTCATTGCGGATCAACTACTTGGAACAGACCGACTATTTCAATATTTAAATAAATTTGGACTTACAGCAAAAACAGGTATTGATCTTCCAAATGAAGAGAATAGCCGTTTTAATTACAAATATCATCGAGATAGAGTGTCAACTGCTTTTGGCCAAGCCTCAGCTGTAACACCAATCCAATTAGTGCAAGCAGCAACTTCCATTGCTAATAATGGTAAAATGATGAAGCCGTATGTGATAGATAAAATTGTAGATACTGACAAAAATAAGATTGTAAAGGAAACGAAGCCGCAGATCGTTGGACAGCCTATATCGGAAAAAACGTCCAAGGAAGTTTTAAATATTCTTGAAACTGTTGTTAGTGGTGAACATGGTACAGGTAAACCATATCAAATTGACGGTTATGAGGTTGCTGGTAAATCAGGTACAGCACAAATGTATTCTTCTTCTGGTCGAATATTATCAGGAAACGATAATCATATTTATTCATTTTTAGGTATGGCTCCGAAGGATAACCCTGAATTAATTGTCTATGTTGCGGTTCAACAGCCAGAATTAGAAGGGAAATCTGGATCTGTTCCTGTTTCTATGATCTTTAATTCTGTTATGAAAAATAGTTTGCAATATATGCAAATTGATCCAACTGAAACAAATGACCAAAATTCCAATAAGTCATCTAGTAATGGATTTAAATTGCCAGCATTAAACGGCGCTAAACCAGCTGAAGCAGTTAAGCAGTTACAAGATTTAGGCTTAGAAACTATTATTCTTGGAAACGGTCAAAATGTTGTTTCACAATATCCTGAAGCAGAAACAGAGATCATTTCAAATGAAAAAATCATCCTTAAAACTTCTGATCGTGTAAAAATGCCAGATATGACAGGCTGGTCAAAACGAGATGTCATGAAGATTGGCCAATTACTAGATTTATCCGTTAAATCTGAGGGCACCGGCTACGTTGTAAAACAAAGTATTAAAAAAGATAGTATAGTAAAAAAAGGCGATGTATTGACAGTTACGTTAAAAACAGTTGAAGTAAAAAAACAAGCTAAAAGTGAAACAAAACAAGAGGAATAAGAAAAAAGTGGATTGATCGATATAAGATCAGTCCACTTTTTATTTCTTTTGAATTCGAGTCAGCTGAAGTCTTAAGACAACTAACAGCATCTAATAATTGTAAACATTTTTGAAGCGTTTGAATGGGGCTTCTCATTCATTAGGGTTCTATATTGACTAGTACAAGCATATATTTGAACGAGCCTAGACAAGGGGGAGTAGAAGATATGCGGGTGTCAAATGTGACCGTTAGAAAGCGTCTTGTTTTAACGTTGCTTATCGGTTTTTTCGTTTTTTTAGTGATTGATATACGTCTAGGATATGTTCAGTTTTTTCTTGGAGATACATTAACTTCTGGTGCTAAAGATTTATGGAGCAGAAATATTCCGTTTGAACCTGAACGTGGGGAAATTTTAGATCGAAACGGTGTGAAGCTTGCTACGAATATGAGTGCGCCTACCATATATGTTGTTCCAAGACAAATTGAAAATCCTGCAGAGACAGCGAAAAAGCTTGCGGCTGTTTTAAATATGTCGGAGGAGAAGGCCTATAAACATATTACGAAAAAAGAATCAATAGAATGGATAAATCCAGAGGGAAGAAAAATTTCTCATGAAAAAGCCAATGAAGTAAGGGATTTAAATTTAAAAGGAGTATATATTGCAGAGGATTCTAAACGATATTATCCATTTGGCGGCTATTTATCTCATGTTCTCGGCTTTGCAGGTATTGATAACCAAGGACTACTTGGATTAGAAGCTTATTATGATGAACAGTTAAAAGGTGAAAAAGGTTATGTGAAATTCTTTTCTGATGCAAAAGGACAAAGAATGCCAGATGAAGCTGACGATTACACAGCACCAGTCGATGGTAAAAATTTAAAACTTACAATTGATTCACGTGTTCAAACGATTATCGAGCGCGAATTAGATAATGTGCAGGCAACTTATAATCCGGATGGTATTATAGCAATAGCGATGAATCCAAATAATGGTGAGATTTTAGCGATGTCAAGTCGTCCAGACTTTGATCCAGCTAATTTTAGGGAAGTTGATCCTATGATCTATAATCGCAACTTACCTGTTTGGAGTTCGTATGAGCCTGGTTCAACTTTTAAAATTATTACGTTGGCTGCTGCTCTGGAGGAAAAAAAGGTTGACCTGGAAAAAGATACGTTTAATGATACCGGTTCTGTTAAAGTAGATGGCGCCACATTACGTTGTTGGAAAAGAGGCGGCCATGGACATCAAACATTTTTAGAAGTTGTCCAGAATTCTTGTAACCCTGGGTTTGTTGAGCTTGGGCAAAGACTTGGTGAAGAAACACTTTTTAAATATATAAAAGATTTCGGATTTGGACAAAAAACAGGGATTGATTTACAAGGAGAAGCAAAAGGGATTTTATTTAATCCAGAAAAAGTAGGCCCTGTTGAACTGGCCACAACAGCGTTTGGTCAAGGTGTATCCGTTACACCCATTCAACAGGTTGCGGCTGTAGCTGCCGCAGTCAATGGAGGTATATTATACACACCATATATTGCGAAAGAATGGGTTGATCCTGTGACAAATGAAGTAATAAGTAGACATACCCCAGAGGCTAAACGCAGAGTCATTTCTGAAGAAACATCAAAACAGGTACGACATGCTCTAGAAAGTGTTGTTGCTCTTGGTACTGGGCGTAATGCATATGTAGATGGTTATCGAGTCGGGGGGAAAACGGGTACTGCTCAAAAAGTAAAAGATGGCAGATATATGGAGAATAACCATATTGTATCTTTTATAGGGTTTGCTCCTGCAGATGATCCACAAATTGTTGTATATGTCGCAGTTGATAATCCAAAAGGTACAATTCAATTTGGGGGCACAGTTTCAGCTCCTATAGTAGGGAATATTATGCGTGATGTTTTGCCGGAAATTGGAGTGAAACCTAGAAAAGATCAAATTGAAAAAGAATATAAATGGCTGGACACAAAATTGGTTGAAGTACCGAATATTTTAGGGTTGTCGAAACAAGAGCTTGCAGAGCAGTTTGTAAATTTAAAACTTGATGTAGCTGGCGAAGGAGATGTTGTTGTACAGCAATCGCCAAGTGAAGGTGTGAAAGTAAAGGAAGGCTCAACCTTACGAGTCTATTTAGGCAAAAGTGATGATAAAAGTAAAAGCAAAGAGTAAAGAAAGCATGGCATTCTAGAGGAAAGGAATGCCACGCTTTCTTTCTGTTTGGGATTGGCCATTAAGTTTTCGAAATAATAAAACATAAAAGATTTTAAAAAGAAAATGTAACGAATGATGGCTCTTTTTTTATAAGTAAGATAAAATAAGTACGGAGAAACAATCACTTATTAGGTTGAAGAAGTATTTATTGAAAATTTGGTTTTTTGCCCTTTAGAATCTACTACATACTTAAAATAGAATGATGGGCAAAACGATTTAATGAAAGTAGGAATATGGTTATGAAATTAAATGAATTACTTACATATTTACATGATCGATCAATTGAATATAATGAAAATCCTACCATAACATCAATTGAAATGGATTCTAGAGAAGTAAAGAATGGAAGCTTGTTCATATGTATTGACGGTTATACCGTTGATGGTCATGATTTTGCTGAGAAAGCAGTTGAAAATGGAGCTGTAGCTATTCTGTCAGAGCGACAACTACAAGTTGATGTACCAGTCATTGTTGTAAAAGATACAAAACGAGCAATGGCGGTTCTCGCTGATATTTTTTATGGTCAGCCAACTCATCAGATGCACCTAATAGGTGTAACAGGTACAAACGGAAAAACGACAACAACACATATCATAGAGAAAATTTTAAAGGAAGCAAACAAAAAAACAGGCTTAATTGGTACAATGTACATAAAAATTGCTGAAAAACAAATAGATGTAAAAAATACAACTCCTGAGAGCTTAACTTTACAAAAAACATTTCAAGATATGAGAGAAAATGATGTCACACATGCTGTTATGGAGGTTTCTTCTCACGCACTTCATTTAGGAAGGATCCATGGCTGTGATTTTAATGTTGCTGTCTTTACAAACTTATCACAGGATCATTTAGATTATCATAAAACAATGGAAGCCTATAAATATGCTAAAGGATTGCTTTTTGCACAATTAGGTAATCGTTTTGATCATGACAATATAAAAATAGCTGTTCTAAATGCCGATGAAGAAGCATCGGAAGAATTTATCAAAATGACTTCTGCCAAAATTATGACTTATGGTATTAATAAAGAAGCAGATGTTATGGCTAAAGAAATAAAAATGACATCTAAAGGTACTGAGTTCCAGTTGATTACTCCTGTTGGAATAAAACATATATCGATTAATATGATTGGTAAATTTAGTATATATAATGTGTTGGCAGCAGTAGCAGCAAGTCTAGCATCCTCAATTGAATTAGATACAATTTGCCATGCAGTTGAAGCTATGGATGGCGTAAGGGGCCGCTTTGAACTTGTTGATGGCGGTCAAGATTTTACGGTCATTGTTGACTACGCACATACTCCCGATAGTCTAGAAAATGTCCTGCAAACGATAAAGCAATTTGTTGAAGGGAAAATCTTTTGTGTTGTAGGTTGCGGTGGTGATCGAGATAAAACAAAAAGACCTCTAATGGCAAAAATTGCAACGGAATTTAGCGACGAGCCAATTTTTACGTCTGATAACCCAAGAAGTGAAGATCCGAGGATGATATTGCGTGATATGGAAGCAGGGGTTGCAGGAGAGCATTATCATTCAATCGAGAATCGTGAAAAAGCAATTCTTTTTGCTGTGGAAAATGCCAAAAAAGGCGATGTCATTTTAATAGCTGGGAAAGGCCATGAAACCTACCAGATAATTGGTGATGAAACATTTGATTTTGATGATAAAGAAGTTGCTTTTAAGGCAATTAATAAAAGTATCTAATCTATTTATGAGAGGATGTCAGCCCGTAAATAAGGGTGTAGTTTCATTATGATTTTCGTCATAAAATAGGTAACATCGGATAGAAAGAGAAGATGATAAAATGAATAAAAATTTGTTTACTAAAAGTATACAATCAAATAACATTATTACTCGATTCGGAAAATTTATAGTGGGGAGGGAGTATACATGTTAGAGCAAGTCATTTTAATAACACTCGTGATGGGATTTTTAATAAGTGTATTACTGTCCCCAGTCATTATTCCATTTCTAAGAAGATTGAAATTTGGTCAAAGTATTAGAGAAGAGGGACCAAAATCTCATCAAAAAAAATCAGGTACACCAACTATGGGAGGAGTAATGATTATCATCTCCATCATCATTACAACTATTGTAATGACTGGTAAGTTCTCCCAACTTAGTGTTGAAATGTATCTATTATTGTTTGTGACAGTCGGTTATGGACTATTAGGGTTCTTAGATGATTTTATAAAAGTTGTCATGAAAAGAAATCTTGGATTAACTTCACGACAAAAGCTACTTGGGCAAATAATTATTGCAGTTATATTTTATCTTGTCTTTACTCAATACGGATTTTCTACAGAGTTAGGTATTCCAGGTACGACTCTTTCTGTTGATTTAGGATGGGGATATGTCATACTTGTGATTTTTATGCTTGTAGGTGGTTCCAACGCAGTTAATTTAACAGACGGATTAGATGGGTTATTATCCGGAACTGCTGCCATTGCTTTCGGTGCGTTTGCAGTACTTGCTTGGAATCAATCACAATATGATGTTGCCATTTTTTCAGTAGCAGTAGTAGGGGCTGTACTTGGATTTTTAGTATTTAATGCACATCCTGCAAAAGTATTTATGGGAGATACTGGTTCGCTTGCCCTTGGTGGAGCAATTGTAACAATAGCAATTTTAACAAAATTAGAAATATTACTTGTGTTAATTGGCGGAGTATTTGTTATTGAAACATTATCCGTTATTATTCAAGTTATTTCATTCAAAACAACAGGGAAAAGAGTTTTTAAAATGAGTCCGCTTCATCATCATTACGAATTAGTTGGATGGTCAGAATGGAGAGTAGTTGTCACATTCTGGACAATAGGACTTGTTTTTGCAGTGTTAGGAATTTATATCGAGGTGTGGTTGTAATTGAAAAAGATTAGTGATTATCTACATAAAAATGTATTAGTAATTGGTTTAGCAAAAAGCGGCTTAGCGGCCGCTAAATTATTACATCAGCTAGGTGCTAATGTAACTGTAAACGATTTAAAGGCTGTAGACTCAGATGCATCTGTTCAAGAATTAAGAGAACTTGGAGTACAGGTTGTATGTGGAGACCATCCTCTTTCATTAATTAGTGATTCAGTTGACTTGGTTGTAAAAAATCCTGGTATTCCCTATTCAAATCCATTGATTTCACTTGCGGAAAAACAAAATATTCCAACGATAACCGAAGTGGAGCTTGCATATAAAATATCTGAAGCTGACATCATCGCAATTACTGGATCTAATGGTAAAACAACAACAACGACACTTATTTATGAAATGCTAAAAGAAGCTGGAAAGCAACCGTTAATTGCAGGGAATATTGGGACTGTTGCATGTGAAGTTGCACAACTTGCTACAAAAGATAATGTAATCGTAATGGAATTATCATCGTTTCAACTATTAGGTACAATTGAGTTTAGACCAGCAATAGCTGTTCTCCTTAATATTTTTGATGCTCATTTAGATTATCATGGCACAAAAGATGAATATGTGTATGCAAAGGGGAAAATTTATGAAAATCAAATTGGAACGGATGCATCCATCGTTAATTTTGATGACCGTGAAGTTTGTGAGCTTTCTGAAAAATCTCATGCAGAAAAACTATTCTTCTCAACTACAACGATGCTCGAAGGCGGTACATATATTAAAGATGAAAGCATTTGGTATAAAAATGAACAAATCATTTTAATAAAAGATATCGTGTTACCAGGAGCACATAATCTTGAAAATATCCTTGCTGCTATTTCAGCTGTAAAATTAAGAGGGGCTACCAATGATGCCATTGTTAAGGTTCTTACTTCATTTAAAGGTGTAAAACATAGACTCCAATTTGTTGAAAACATTAACAACCGCCGTTTTTATAATGATTCAAAAGCAACGAATATTTTAGCAACAAGTAAGGCACTTCAAGCGTTTACTGTTCCAACAATTTTACTTGCTGGTGGTCTTGATCGCGGAAATGAATTTGATGAGCTTAAACCTTTTTTAAAACATGTCAAAGCAATGATTTTATTTGGTGAAACTGCACCAAAACTTGAAAGAATCGCCAAAGAGAGTGGAATAGAAGTCATAAAACGTGTCGATAATGTGGAACAAGCAGTTATCACGGCGTATGAAGTTTCCGATGAAGATGATGTGATCGTATTATCACCAGCATGTGCTAGTTGGGATCAGTTCAAAACTTTTGAAGAAAGAGGAGACATTTTTATTCAAGCCGTGCATAAGCTTAATTAAGGGCTTGTACGCTTTTCTCAACTATGAACAAGGTACTAACCTTTTTTGTTCAAAAGACGAGAATTAATATGAAACATAGTGTCAGTGTCTAGTTCTAGGGGCCATCGGTTTACACATGAAATGAAGGGTCAGTCAGGGGAACGGTCTTTAGTTTTTGACTGCCCAAAAGCATAAACCATACCGGCAGCGGGGATAAAAATAACCTGCAAGCTCACGGATTATCTTATGCTAATACCGATATGCAGCTGCCTAGTGCTATTCTACGAGCCATACAGCCCTTAAATAATAGGTACAGGGGTGTTCGGCATTGACAGCAAAAAGGTCTACACCAGACTTTATATTAGTTATCCTTACGTTGCTTCTATTAACAATTGGTCTTATTATGGTATACAGTGCAAGTGCTGTGTGGGCGACGTATAAATTTGATGATTCATTCTTTTTTGCCAAACGTCAGCTTTTATTTGCCGGCGTTGGAGTAATAGCAATGTTTTTTCTAATGAATGTTGATTACTGGACATGGCGAACATGGGCAAAAATGTTAATTATTGTTTGTTTTTTCTTATTAATCGCGGTTTTGATACCTGGTATCGGGATGGAAAGAAACGGTTCAAGAAGCTGGATAGGTGTTGGTGCTTTCTCCATTCAGCCATCAGAGTTTATGAAATTGGCAATGATCGCATTTCTTGCAAAGTTTTTATCTGAAAATCAAAAGAAAATCACTTCGTTTAAAAAAGGATTAATTCCTTCTCTAGGGCTTGTTTTTACAGCTTTTGCTATGATAATGCTACAACCTGATTTAGGAACAGGAACAGTCATGGTAGGAACCTGTATCGTTATGATTTTTGTATCTGGAGCACGAGTCATCCATTTTGTATGGCTTGGTTTGTTAGGAGTAGCAGGTTTTGTTGCCCTCGTTTTATCTGCTCCATATCGAATTAAACGTATTACGTCATTTTTAGATCCTTGGGAAGATCCACTTGGCAGTGGATTTCAAATTATCCAATCTTTATATGCAATTGGACCAGGTGGATTATTTGGCTTAGGACTTGGGCAGAGCAGACAAAAGTTTTTCTATTTACCAGAACCGCAAACAGATTTTATTTTTGCGATTTTATCTGAAGAATTAGGATTTATTGGCGGTTCATTAGTGTTACTCCTTTTCGGTTTACTTTTATGGCGAGGAGTAAGAATTGCACTAGGCGCACCAGATCTTTATGGGAGTTTTTTAGCAATTGGTATTATAACAATGGTTGCAATTCAAGTTATGATCAATGTTGGCGTTGTAACAGGACTTATGCCTGTTACAGGGATCACCCTTCCTTTCTTAAGTTATGGGGGATCATCACTTACCTTAATGCTAATGGCGATTGGTGTATTATTAAATGTAAGCAGGTATTCAAAATATTAATGTAATATGGACATTTAAGGCTGACGATAGGGAAGTGATGATTTTAGGCTTGCAATAAAGTCTAAAAAGAGTCCTTAACAGTCAGCCTTTATCACGTTTATACACTGATTGCGTTGATCAGTTTCAATAAACAAATTAAGAAAGAATTTAAATGTTAATAAAACGTAATTTTTCAAAATATGATGACACGGTAAGTTGTGTTTATGATTTACCATATTGGGGGAGCTATGATGAAAGTTGTTGTAAGCGGTGGAGGTACTGGTGGACACATTTATCCAGCACTTGCATTAATAAATGAAATAAAACGACAAAATGCTAAAGCAGAATTTTTATATATTGGAACGGAAAATGGTCTTGAAAAAGATATAGTGAAACGGGCAGGCATACCATTTAAGGCTATAGAGATTACTGGGTTTAAAAGAAAACTATCATTCGAAAATATTAAAACTGTTACCCGTTTTTTAAGAGGGGTCTCGATTAGTAAAAAGTATTTAAAAAATTTCAAGCCAGATGTTGTAATAGGTACTGGCGGATATGTTTGTGGACCAGTTGTCTATGCAGCATCTAAGTTGAAAATCCCTACAGTCATTCATGAACAAAATAGTTTACCAGGTGTTACAAATAAATTTTTATCTCGATATGTAGATAAGGTTGCCATCTGTTTTGAAGATGCAAAAAAATACTTTCCTGAACACAAAGTGGTGTTAACAGGAAATCCCCGAGCTTCAGAAGTTCTTGGTCAAGATGCAGGGAAAGGCAGACAGTCGCTTGGTCTTAATTCAAACCGGAAGACCGTATTAATATTTGGTGGAAGTCGTGGTGCTCGTGCGATAAATGAAGCGGTATTACAAATGATGCCATTTTTAAAAGATAAACCATATCAAGTTGTTTATGTAACTGGTGAAGTACATTATGATAAAGTAATGGCAGAGATGATAAATGTAAAAGACCATTCACATGTGATTATAAAGCCATTTATTCATAATATGCCTGAGGTATTATCAGCTGTAGATTTAATTGTTTCACGAGCAGGAGCTACTTCACTAGCGGAAATCACAGCATTAGGTATACCAAGTATATTAATTCCAAGTCCATATGTAACAGCAAATCATCAAGAAAAAAATGCAAGATCTTTGAGTGATCATCATGCGGCAATTATGCTAAGAGAACAAGGTTTAAATGGAAGCCAATTGTTGTCTGAAATTGATAATATTTTATTAAATGAAACAAAGCTTACTGCTATGAAAAAGGCTTCTAAGGAACTGGGAATACCAGATGCTGCTTCAAAGCTATATCAAGTTATGAAAGAAATTGCAAAGAAATAAATTGGTATAGGAGGACATTATGTCTAGATTATATAATGATTTGCTTTCGGCTAATATTGGTAAAGTACGAGAAAATGAACCTTTATTAAAGCATACAACAATTAAAATTGGCGGACCGGCAGATTTATTTGTTGAACCGAGCAGTTCAGAATCATTAGCAAAAGCTTTGCAAATAATAAAAAAGCATGGAGTAAAGTGGAGAGCGATTGGAAGAGGCTCAAATCTACTTGTTTCAGATAAGGGAATAGAAGGTGTTGTCCTTAAGCTAGGTATTGGATTAGATGACTTTGAGTTACATGAAGATCTGCTCACTGTTGGTGGAGGATGTTCAATCGTAAGACTTGCAACCATTATTAGCAAAAAAGGTTTGTCAGGATTAGAGTTTGCTAGTGGTATTCCTGGGTCAATTGGTGGTGCTGTCTATATGAATGCGGGTGCACATGGTTCTGATATTTCTAAAATTCTTGTAAAAGCACAAATTCTTTTTGATGATGGAAGATTGGAATGGTTATCGAATGAAGACTTAGAGTTTTCCTATCGAACATCGGTTTTACAAGAGAAAAAACCTGGAATTTGCCTTAATGCGGTTTTAAAATTGGAAAAAGGGGTAAAAGAAGATATTGTTGCTGTAATGCAAAAAAATAAGGATTATAGAAAAGTTACACAGCCATGGAATTTTCCATGTGCAGGCAGTATTTTTCGGAATCCCCTTCCAAAATATGCAGGTCAGCTTGTTGAAGATGCCGGTTTAAAAGGTTATCAAATTGGTGGAGCGAAAATTTCAGAAATGCATGGGAACTTTATTGTAAATGCAGGGGATGCTACTGCTCAAGATGTATTAGATCTCATTGCATTTGTAAAAGAAACCATTCTCGAAAAATATGGAGTAACAATGGAAACAGAAGTTGAAATAATAGGGCGGAAATAGTCATCAAACCTCCCCATTATTTCCTTTTCTTGTGGTATAATGACTTTGTGTATATGATTTGCTTGTTTAAGGATTTCCTTTCTCATAATATATAAACGGCATCTTTTATGCCGTTTGTTTTATGAAAAGATTTAAGTTATGAAAAAGGAGTGGAAGTGAATCAAAATCTCTTTCGTATGTTTACGAAAAAAAATAACCTATAAAGTTGTTTTTTTCCGCAATCAACACGAGTGCCTGTTGATATTCAGCTAACAGGATTAACTAGAAAGGTACCTCTCATCTTCTTATGAAATGATTGAATGATTGCCTAGAGTTTTTTTGCTATTATGGGGTGAAAATGATTGGAAAAGAAAGTTGTTTCGTTAGAAGATCGCATACCAAAACTACAACAGCAGCGAAAACAAAAATCAAATCGTAGACTTATTTCTTTTTTATCCGTCTTCTTCTTGCTTATTCTACTTGTTATTTATTTTCAATCTCCTTTAAGTAAAGTTGCAAGTGTTTCTGTAGAAGGAAATGAAACGGTTGAATCAAAAAAAATTATTGAAATGAGTGGTATAACTACCTCATCAGGTTTTTGGAATATCAATTCCAAGGAAATTAAGAATGCAGTAGGTAAACATTTACAAATTAAGAGTGTGACAATTAAGAAAAAATTGCCGAATCATATTGTTTTGGTAGTAGAGGAACATAAAAGTATTGCTTATCTTGAAAAAGATGGAGCATTTTTGTCAATCCTCGAAAATGGACAAGTATTAAAGGATCGTAAAGAGACTGCTCCTGCAGATGCTCCAGTATTAATTAATTGGAAGAGTGAAGAAGCGATTAAAGAAATGGTTAGTGAGTTAACAAAAATTTCTCCTAGTATATTTAATTCCATCTCTGAGATTCACTATACTCCCGATAAAACTGATCCTTGGTTAGTTCGCCTTTATATGAATGATGGCTATGAAGTAATAGCTTCGGTTCGTACTTTTTCTAAGAAAATGGAAACCTACCCAGAAATTGTATCCCAGCTCGAAGAAGACATCAAAGGTGTCATTCATTTTGAAGTAGGTACTTACTTTGAATCCTATGAACCATTACCAAAAGAGGAGGAGGATAATGAAAGCCAAAATGAAACTGAAGGGTAGTTATATCATTTTAACCTTTGTCCTCCTTGTTGTCGGTTTTTTGATTTCTTATTCGTATCAACTAACAAACGAAAAAAAGCAAGAGCATACAATTTCTGCTGAGCAATGGGAAAAAGAATTTAAAGCGCGTTCGCAGTTAATTGACGAAGAAGAAAAAAATGAAGCATTACAAAAAGAATTATATGCTAAACAAGAAGAAGCCAGAAAAATCGAGGAGTCATTAAAGAATCAAAAACAAATTTATTATAATTTAGTTGAAGACGTTGAGAAATACCGTATGTATGTCGGGGACGTCCCAGTAGTAGGACAAGGTGTTCAAGTGACATTGGAAGATTCTTCATATATTCCTGAAGGTGAAAATGTCAATAATTATATCGTGCACGAAAGTCATATTTTTAACCTTATCAACGAACTATATATATCTGGTGCTGATGCGGTATCAATTAATGGTCAAAGATTATCGAGCGATTCCTATCTTTATTGTAATGGACCTGTAGTGACTGTAGATGGAAATCAGTATCCTGCACCATTTGTCATAGCAGCAATAGGGGATCCAAATGTATTAATTCCCTCATTAAATATTGCAGGTGGGGTTATTGATCAACTCTCATTCGAAAACATTGTTGTGACAGTTGAAAATAAATCAGAAATAAAAATGGAACCTTTATTACAAGAACAGGAATCTGCATCTTAGAACTTATTGATTCTTATAAAACCAATAATATATGTGAAAATCAGATAGGTGGTTTTAGGTGAAGAAAGCCGATTGGAAAAAGGGGATTAGTTTTACTTTATTATTAATGATATTTGGATTAATGCTAGCCATTCAATATCGAACAATAAAAGAACCAATTATTCGAGATACAAGAGATATGTGGCAACTCAGAGAAGACTTGAAAAAAGAGCAGCAATTACAAGTTGATTTACTTTCCGAACTTAGAAAATATAATGAAATAATTGAAACTTACAAGGCGGAAGAAAATCAAAATCCTGAAATAGCTTTAAATGAAACATTGACTGTTTTGAAGGAAGAAGCAGGACTGACAGAAGTAACAGGGCAAGGGATAATTATTACAATTGACAAATTGTTTACCGATGAATTAATTGGAGCACCAATTCAGGACATATCACCTCACCTGTTAAAACGATTAATAAATGAATTAAATTCCTATGATGCTAAAGAAATATCTATCCAAGGAAGAAGATTAATTAATTCCTCCGTGATAAGGGATATTAATGGTCAAACAAAAATGGATAATTTCAGCCTAAGTTCATTTCCGATTGAAATAAAAGTTATTTCACAAAATGCAGACAAGCTATATAATCGAATGAATGCCTCGACAACAGATGAAGATTTCGCGATTGATAATTTAAGTCTGACAGTTTCTAAACCGATTGGAAAGTTAACAATACCTGCATATGAAGACTCCATACGCGTTAAAAATATGAAGCCATTAGGATCAGAAGAAGGGGGAAACTAAAATGTGGCTTCCGATATTAGGTTTGATACTTGGTGTCATTTTAGGGTTAATGTCAGAGTTGCGTATTCCCCCGGAATATTCAAGTTATCTATCAATAGCGATCTTGGCAGCACTGGATACCCTATTAGGTGGAATACGTGCACATTTGCAAGATATTTATGATGAGTTAGTATTCGTATCAGGTTTTTTCTTTAACATTCTGCTTGCTGCAAGTTTAGCTTTTCTCGGTGTTCATCTTGGTGTAGACTTATATTTGGTAGCTGTCTTTGCTTTTGGAGTAAGACTATTTCAAAACATAGCAGTTATTAGAAGAATATTGATATCAAAATGGTCTATTTCTAGAGAAAAACTGAAAAAAAATTGAATATTTAAAAGGGAATATAAGTTATTTGACGAATAATCACTAATGAGGCAAAAATCAAGAAATATTCAAAATAAAACTTGTTACAAACATGTAAAACTAGATTCATTGTCATGTCGTTCTCAAGCAAATAGAATAGAAAGTATCGATAGATGAGGAGGTGCCTTAGAATGAACAACAATGAATTATTCGTAAGTCTTGACATCGGTACATCCAGTGTTAAAGTAATTATTGGTGAAATGACAAATGATGCTTTAAACATAATTGGTGTTGGTAATGTTAAATCAGAAGGATTAAGAAAAGGATCTATAGTTGATATAGATGAAACGGTTCATTCTATAAAAAAAGCAGTAGAACAGGCTGAAAGAATGGTTGGAATCTCCTTAAAAAGAGTAGTTGTAGGGGTAACCGGAAATCACGTACACTTGCAAAATTGTCACGGTGTCGTGGCGGTTTCAAGTGAAAATCGTGAAATATCTAATGAAGATGTAAGAAGAGTTATTGAAGCAGCTCAAGTGATCTCAATCCCCCCTGAACGAGAAATTATTGATGTCATTCCAAGACAATTTATTGTTGATGGATTAGATGAAATAAATGATCCGCGAGGGATGCTAGGTGTCCGCTTAGAAATGGAAGGATCAATTATAACAGGTTCAAAGACGATTTTACATAATTTATTACGGTGTGTAGAGCGCTCAGGCTTAGAAATTACAGATATATGTTTACAACCGTTGGCAGCTGGTTCTGTTGCTTTATCAAAGGATGAAAAGAACCTAGGTGTAGCATTAGTCGACATTGGTGGTGGTTCAACAACTATCGCGATTTTTGAACAAAATCATTTATATGCGACGACTGTACTGCCAGTTGGTGGTGAGCATATTACAAAGGACTTATCAATTGGTCTCCGCACAACGACAGATGAAGCTGAAAGAATTAAAGTCAAATATGGTCATGCTTATTACGATCATGCTTCTGAAGATGAAGTGTTCGAAGTTTCTATTATAGGATCAGATCAAAAGAGAACCTTTAATCAATTAGAAATTGCTGATATTATTGAAGCAAGACTTGAAGAAATGTATGAGCTAATTTTACATGAAATTAGAAGACTTGGCGTCGGAGAGTTACCAGGTGGTTTTGTTCTAACCGGTGGTACAGTTAGAATGCCTGGGGTACTTGAATTAGGTCAAGTGATCCTTCAAAATAGTGTAAGGATAGCAAGCCCAGATTATATTGGTGTTAGAGAACCCCAATATATGACTGGTGTTGGATTAATACAATTTGCACATAAAAATGCTAAAATTCAAGGTAGAAAAATTGGCTCAAATGTTGCAGTGAATGCGATGGAAGTTGCAGCAACAAATGAACCACAGCAACAACGTACAAAACCACAACAGCAACAACAAGACAAAAAAGTAAACAAAGTAAAGAAGTTTTTTGGGTACTTCTTTGAATAGTTTACATAAATGATGTTATTTGATGGATTAGGAGGATTTCGCATGTTGGAGTTTGAATCAAATATTGACGGCTTAGCTACCATCAAGGTAATCGGAGTAGGTGGCGGTGGTAATAACGCTGTTAATCGCATGATAGAGCATGGTGTACAAGGTGTTGAATTTATTGCTGTCAACACAGATGCACAAGCATTAAATTTATCTAAAGCAGAAATAAAAATGCAAATCGGATCAAAGCTTACTCGAGGATTAGGTGCTGGAGCAAATCCAGAGGTAGGTAAAAAAGCGGCTGAAGAGAGCAGAGAACAAATCGAAGAAGCTTTAAGAGGCGCAGATATGGTATTCGTTACAGCTGGAATGGGAGGTGGCACAGGTACTGGTGCTGCTCCGGTAATTGCTCAAATTTCAAAAGATTTAGGAGCATTAACAGTAGGTGTTGTAACTAGACCATTTACATTTGAAGGTCGTAAACGTGCTATGCAAGCTGCTGGCGGAATTTCCTCAATGAAGGAATCTGTCGATACGTTGATAGTTATTCCAAATGACCGACTACTTGAGATTGTTGACAAAAATACACCAATGCTTGAAGCTTTCCGTGAAGCTGATAATGTATTACGTCAAGGGGTTCAAGGTATTTCAGATTTAATCGCGGTACCTGGATTAATTAATCTGGATTTTGCAGATGTTAAAACAATTATGTCGAACCGTGGTTCTGCTTTAATGGGTATTGGTGTTGCAACTGGTGAAAATCGTGCTGCAGAGGCTGCTAAGAAAGCTATTTCAAGTCCATTACTTGAAACATCAATTGATGGTGCACAAGGTGTACTCATGAACATTACAGGTGGAGCTAACTTAAGCTTATATGAAGTTCAGGAAGCTGCAGACATCGTAGCAACTGCTTCAGATCAAGAAGTAAATATGATCTTTGGATCAGTAATTAATGAAAACCTTAAGGATGAAATTGTTGTAACAGTTATTGCAACAGGATTTACAGAGCAAGATATGAACCCTGTAAAAACACAATCACGTCCTTTCGGAAGTACATCTCCAACGAAGCCGGCTCCTAAACGAGAGATGAAACGTGAAGAATCTGTTCAAGAAGCGCCAATTCGAAATAATGTCCAACAATCAGATGATGCATTAGATATACCGACATTTTTAAGAAATCGAAATAAACGCCGTTAAAAAGTTCAGTTAACATCATAATTCTAGTAAAAAGCGCAAATTCATATGAGAATTTGCGCTTTTTTATTATTTTAGGAAGTTTCTAGGACTAGAAGTATATGGAATGACGCAGAAAAAAATGACAAGAAAGCATAAAATTTCGACAGGAGGTTATGTTGACCTACTTACCTAAAAAACTTTGTGAAAACTACATAGATATTCTTTTAAAAACTCGACAAAAACTCTAATATTCTATCAAAAATTCTTACATTTACTCGGCAGTAAGTGACAGACTTCCTACCTACCAAGTCTTATACTAAATGCTATCAGGTTCAATATATTTCATAATTTTAGAAAAGGAGTAACAGATGTCTATCTATTTAGACGTTATTTGGCTCTTAAACTTTTCCTTTGATTTGTTTCTGCTATTACTAACAGCTATTGCATTAAAAAGGAAAATATTCAAAATTCGCATACTTTTAGCAGCTCTTTTAGGTTCCAGTATCGTCATTATGATGTTTACACCTCTGGCAGCTATCGCTACACATCCAATAGGGAAAATGATGATTTCAATGTTGATGGTTTGGCTCGCATTTGGATTTAAACGGTTCCGCTACTTTTTTCAAAGCTTATTAACCTTTTATTTTGTCACCTTCATGGTTGGTGGAGGAATGATTGGTGCACATTTTTTTTTACAGGCAGAAATGAGTTATTTAGATGGGGTCCTGATGACGAATACAACTGGCTTTGGTCACCCAATTAGCTGGTTATTTGTACTTATAGGTTTTCCCCTCATTTGGGTTTTTTCTAGAAATCGTATAGAAGGATTAGAAGCAAAAAAAATTAAATTCGACCAAATAGTGAGTGTGACGATCAGAGTGGAATCTACCGAGTTATTGTTAAAAGGATTAGTTGATAGCGGGAATCAGCTTTTTGATCCGATAACACGAAGTCCTGTCATGATAATTGATACTTTAAAGGTTAGAGAAAAACTACCAGAGCAGCTTGTAAATCAAGCCATTCAAGATGATGTTATGAAATCTATTAGTGATAGTCGTTACGAAGGGCATGCCTGGGAACATCGAGTGCGAATTATTCCATATCGAGTTGTAGGAAGAGAGAATCAATTTTTATTAGGATTTAAACCTGATGAGGTGTTGATCGAAACGAAAACTGAGAAAATTACGGTACATAAAACAATTGTAGGTTTGAATCGTACGAAATTGTCTTCTGAGGATGAATATGATTGTATCGTCCATCCGAAAATGTTGCAAAGTCAATCTATCGAACATGTATCATGAATGACACATACTTCTATCTTACTCAAAAACGTTATTTTTATACGTTGTGTATTCGTATTTTATACTTAGTTTTTGTGTCTTGCGCAAACAGGTCTGTTACCGTACTTATGCTTATTTATAATTTTTAGTTTAAAATTATCAGCTTCATAACAGAAGTAGTGAAAACGGTATAGTGATTGACGTGGTGTTTTGACAGCCTAGCTTCAAAAATTTTTAACGATATTTAATTAAACCTTGTTCTAGCCTTATAAGACCACTTAGGCATATGCATTTCCAAGAAGGGGGAGGAAAATGAAAAAATTAAAATTACATCTTACTTACTTATGGTATAAGCTATTAATCAAGCTAGGATTCAAATCTGATGAGGTATATTACATTGGTGGCAGCGAAGCTTTACCACCACCTCTCTCAAAAGATGAAGAAGAAATACTGTTGCAAAAACTTCCAACAGGTGACCAAGCCGCAAGATCAATTCTTATTGAAAGAAACTTACGTTTAGTCGTCTATATTGCCCGTAAATTTGAAAATACAGGGATTAATATTGAAGACTTAATTAGTATTGGGACAATAGGTTTGATAAAAGCTGTAAATACGTTTAATCCTGAAAAAAAAATAAAACTTGCAACATATGCTTCTCGCTGTATTGAAAATGAAATCCTAATGTATTTACGTCGCAATAATAAACTTCGATCAGAAGTTTCATTTGATGAACCGTTAAATATTGATTGGGATGGAAATGAATTGCTTCTTTCTGATGTATTAGGGACAGAAGATGACATTATTACAAAAGATCTTGAAGCTAATGTTGATCGAAAGTTATTAATGAAAGCTCTTCAACAGCTAAATGATCGAGAGAAACAAATCATGGAGCTTCGTTTTGGGTTACAAGGCGGAGAAGAGAAAACACAGAAAGATGTTGCCGATATGCTAGGTATATCACAATCCTATATCTCAAGATTAGAAAAGCGAATTATTAAAAGATTGCAAAAAGAATTTAATAAAATGGTCTAAAAAAATTTTTAATAGGAAATACCTCTTTGATATCAATTAATTGAGTGAATTATGCCCCTCCTAACACGAATAGCTTGTGCATATTTTTTCCTCCCAAGGAGATACTTAACTTTGTACAGCAACTCCTGTTAGGAGGGAAAGAAGTGACAAGAAATAAAGTCGAAATTTGCGGAGTAGATACCTCAAAACTTCCAGTCCTTAAGAATGACAAAATGAGAGAGTTATTTAGGCAAATGCAAAGTGGAGACATATCAGCAAGAGAAGAGCTGGTGAATGGCAACTTACGATTGGTACTTAGTGTAATCCAGCGATTTAACAACCGAGGAGAATTTGTTGACGATTTGTTTCAAGTTGGCTGTATTGGATTAATGAAATCTATTGATAATTTTGACCTAGGCCAAAATGTCAAATTTTCAACATATGCTGTACCAATGATCATCGGTGAAATTCGTAGATACTTAAGAGATAACAATCCAATTCGTGTGTCTCGTTCCCTTCGAGATATCGCTTATAAAGCTCTCCAAGTAAGAGAACGGCTTATGAGTGAAACATCGAGAGAACCTACTGCAGAAGAAATCTCAAAGGTGTTGGACGTTCCCCATGAAGAGATTGTGTTTGCATTAGATGCCATTCAAGATCCTGTTTCATTATTTGAACCTATCTATAATGATGGGGGAGATCCAATCTTTGTGATGGATCAACTAAGTGATGAAAAAAACCGAGATATTCAATGGATTGAAGAATTAGCATTGAAAGAAGGAATGAGACGATTAAATAGTCGAGAAAAGCTCATTCTCAAAAAGCGATTCTTTCAAGGAAAAACACAGATGGAAGTCGCTGAAGAAATTGGAATATCCCAAGCACAAGTTTCACGATTAGAAAAAGCTGCAATTAAACAAATGAATAAAAATATTCAAAATTAAGGCTGCTCATTTTGAGCAGCCTTAATTTGTGAAAACAGATTTTGAAAAATAAATAAAAACAATTGTATAGTTTATTCCTATGTAATCATAGATATGTAGTAAGTGACTTTATAAAATTGTTCATTAATAGAGAAATTTTGGCAGAAAAAAAGACATAACTTATTAAAACCGAAGAATGATGGAATATGGGGAGGCGTCATCATGTATATTTCAGAATTTCAAACGAAGGATGTTGTAAATGTTTCTGATGGAAAAAAGCTAGGGAACATTTGGGATTTTGATATTAATGTGACAACTGGAAAAATACAGGCAATCATAATCAGCGGTCAAGGGAAAATGTTGGGTTTTTTTGGAAGGGACGAGGAAATCATCATTCCTTGGAGAAATATAGTGAAGATAGGCGAGGATGTCATCCTTGTGAGAATGAATCGACAAATTGAGGGATCAGATGAATAATTTGTCATTCTTACTAAAAGTTATTGAGGTTTTGTGGTAGAATAAGTCCGATAGGTATATTTTTATGTCGAAAATAAAGGGTTGAAGAAAAATGCAAACAGAAACTTTTCAACAAAGAAATACAACATACTTATCATTGGAAAAATGGGAAAACCTTGTAGAAGGCTTAACTGTTGGTTTTTCTACTAAATCTGATGGTGTAAGCAAGGAGGCTTTCTCCACACTAAATCTTGGACTTCATGTTAATGATCAACCGAAATCGGTTATAGAAAACAGAGAGATCTTGGCAAATCGAACAGATTTTCCATTAAACAATTGGGTGTTTGCTGAACAAATACATTCTACACATATTGAAAAAGTAACAAAACTCAATTGTGGCAGAGGTTTATATTCGTATGACGATGGACTTTCAAATTGTGATGGGTTATATACCGCTGAAAAAGGTATTATGCTTTCGCTTTGTTTTGCCGATTGTGTACCGCTCTACTTCCTTTCGCCGCAAAAGCTATTAATTGGCGTTGCACATGCTGGATGGAAGGGAACAGTTAATGATATTGGTGGAAATATGATAAGAAAATGGACAAATGTTGAGGGAGTAAACCCTAGTGAAATAAAAGTAGCAATAGGCCCGGCAATTGGCCCATGCTGTTATATTGTTGATGATCGAGTGATCTCGGCAATTAATAAAAGTATCATCGAAAAATATCCATTAACATACAGCAAAATAACAGAAGGACAATATAAATTAGATTTAAAAAAGCTTAACAAATACTTGTTGCTAGAAGCGGGAATACAAGAAGAAAATATAACCGTTTCACATCATTGTACAAGCTGTGAAAAAGAAATATTTTTCTCACACAGACGTGATGAAGGAAAAACTGGTCGTATGTTAAGTTTTATTGGAATATATGAGGAGGCTTAGCACTAGAAATGAATGTGCAAGACAACTATCAAACAATACGAGATAATATTGACAATATTTGCAAACGGATCGGTCGAAATTCAGATGACATTCATGTAATTGCCGTAACTAAATATGTTAGCATTGAGCGTGCAAAAGCCGCACTTGATGCTGGTGTTAAGCATTTAGGTGAAAATCGTGAAGAAGGTCTTAACGCCAAATACCAAGTCCTTGGAAATTTGGCTGCTTGGCATTTTATCGGTTCACTGCAAACGAGAAAGGTAAAAAATATTATTGATAAAGTTGAATACATACATTCTTTAGATCGTCTATCTTTAGCAAAAGAAATAGATAAACGTGCCAATAAGCCAATTAAATGTTTTGTTCAGGTAAATGTATCAGGTGAAGAATCAAAGCATGGTTGTTCTCCTGATGAGTTAGATCATCTTGTCAAGGAGCTACAATCTTTATCAAATATACAAGTAGTAGGGTTAATGACAATGGCTCCATTTACTGAGGATAAGGATGTCATCCGCGCATGCTTTAAAAAGTTAAAAAGACTTCAAGAAAAAATACAAGCATTACAACTGCCTAACGCACCATGTAACGAATTATCAATGGGCATGTCTAATGATTATGAAATAGCAATTGAAGAAGGTGCAACCTTTATAAGAATTGGAACTTCACTCGTTGGAAATGAAAGCGGAGGTGTATAAAATGTCTATTAAAAATCGGTTTAAAAGTTTTTTTGCATTAGATGATGAAGAATATGAATATGTTGAAAATGAGGAAATGCAACAAGAATATGAAGAACAACAACCAATTTCCCAAAAGCCGCAAACTCAATCAACTAAGCAAAATGTAGTAAGTTTGCAAAGTATCCAAAAATCTTCTAAAGTTATTTTATGTGAGCCAAGGGTTTATGCTGAAGCACAGGAAATTGCGGATCAATTAAAAAATCGCCGTGCAGTTGTCGTTAATCTTCAAAGTATTCAAAGAGACCAAGCTAAACGGATTGTAGATTTTTTAAGTGGAACTGTGTATGCAATCGGAGGCGATATTCAACGAATTGGCACAAATATTTTTTTATGCACACCTGATAATGTAGATGTATCAGGATCTATTTCTGAGCTAATCTCAGAAGAAGAACATCAAAGGTGGTAAACTCGACATGGACATAATATTTAGCTTAATTACTACACTGTTAACTTTTTATTCGTATGCGATCATCATTTATATTTTACTATCATGGTTTCCTGGCGCGAGAGAATCTGGTTTTGGACAAATATTGGCTAAAATTTGTGAACCTTATTTAGAGCCATTTCGAAAAATTATTCCTCCTTTAGGAATGATTGATATCTCACCAATTGTAGCAATTTTGGCATTAAAATTTGCACAATATGGAGTTGCATCACTTTTTAGAATGCTTGGCTAAGGGACTATTTGGTCCCTCTTTTTACTTCTAAGATAGATTGTGTAATTGGAGTTGTGACAATGGATCACTTATATCAACACTTTCGGCGTGAAGAAAAACATTTTATCGATCAGGTCCTTCAATGGAAGGAGAGCGTTATAACTCAATATAGCCCTAAACTAACGGACTTTTTAGATCCTAGAGAACAAGAAATCGTTTTCTCAGTCATAGGGGATCACTCTGAAGTGAAAGTTTCATTTCAAGGTGGTGTCCTGGATACTGAACGTAAAAGGGCATTGCTATATCCAGACTATTTTCAGCCGGAAAATGAAGATTTCAAATTAACTCTTTTTGAAGTAAAGTATGCAAGTAAATTTATCACTCTTCAGCATCGTCAAGTTTTAGGGGCGCTTATGAGTTTAGGAATAAAGCGGTCTAAATTCGGAGATATTCGATTTAGCAATGAGACCGTGCAGTTCGTTTGTGCTAGAGAAATTTCAGATTATTTAATAACTAATTTTCTAGAAGTTGGACGTGCCAAAGTTACGTTAAAAGAAAAAGAACTTAATGAATTTTCACCACAGGCAGAAGTATACCAAGAGATCGTTACAACGGTCTCATCACTGCGTCTAGATGTAATAGGTTCAGCTGTTTATAATATTTCACGACAAAAAATACAACCGCTTATTACAAACGGACTTGTAAAGGTCAATTGGAAAACAGTTGAATCAGTTTCTTTCGAGTGCCGTGAAGGTGATACACTTTCAGTACGCGGATATGGTCGTAGTAAAGTTACAGCAATTGAAGGTAAAACAAAAAAAGATCGATTTAGAATCGTATTTCACGTTTGGAAATAATCATTTTTTAAATAAATTTTAAGTTTTAGCAGGATTTTCAACATACCTGTCGAATTATGATTTATAATGTTGACAGGGATTAACTATTTCACTACATATATATTGGAGGTGGCATCCGTGCCTTTAACACCATTAGATATCCATAATAAGGAATTTAATAAAGGGTTTCGTGGGTATGATGAAGATGAAGTAAATGAGTTTTTGGATCAAGTCATTAAAGATTATGAAATGATTATCCGCGAAAAAAAAGAGCTTGAATCTCGTGTAACAGAATTAACTGAGAAATTGGGCCATTTTACAAATATTGAAGATACCCTGAATAAATCGATTATCATTGCTCAAGAAGCGGGAGAAGACGTAAAGCGTAATGCTCAAAAGGAGTCTAAACTGATCATTAAAGAAGCAGAGAAAAACGCTGATCGTATTATTAATGAATCATTAGTAAAATCCCGAAAAATTGCAATGGAAATTGAGGAGCTGAAAAAGCAGTCAAAAGTGTTTAGAACTCGTTTCCAAATGCTAATTGAAGCACAGCTTGACCTACTTAAAAATGATGATT
Source organism: Metabacillus sediminilitoris (assembly GCF_009720625.1). NCBI lineage: Bacteria > Bacillati > Bacillota > Bacilli > Caryophanales > Bacillaceae > Metabacillus > Metabacillus sediminilitoris. Next base: position 3,728,800 of record NZ_CP046266.1, on the reverse strand, counting down.
GGGATCACTTATTAGAGTATGAAGTAGAGCCTATTTTCGGCGAAGCTGAAGAAACAAAAAGCTAGACTTGACTTTTAAAGAATTTTTCGCATATAATATGAAAACTTAGAACAATTAATTTTTTGATATTTAAACGGTGACAGGGAACAGTAATCCTTTGCAAACCTTATTTAGCGAATCGAGGATGGTGGAAGCTCGATATAAGGAAAAGGACGAAAATCACCCTAGAGTTCCATGCTGAACATTATCAATAAGTAAGCAATGGCGTGTCATTCTCGTTACGAATGCTAGAGTGGATTATTGGCCTTTTGGTTATATTAATCTAATAGGGTGGTACCGCGAGATAAACCTTCTCGTCCCTTTTGGGATGAGAGGGTTTTTTGTGTTTTTAAAAACCAATCATGATGATGGAGGCTAGTTAATAATGGAGTATAAAGATACATTACTTATGCCAAAGACAGAATTTCCAATGCGAGGAAATTTACCAAACAGAGAGCCATTAATGCAAGAGAAATGGGAAAAAATGGATATTTATAAAAAAGTGCAGGAACGTACAAAAGATCGTCCTCTTTTCATTTTGCATGATGGACCTCCTTACGCAAATGGTGACATTCATATGGGCCATGCACTTAACAAAATATTAAAAGATTTTATCGTACGATATAAATCAATGAGTGGATATTGTTCACCGTATGTACCGGGTTGGGATACACATGGTTTACCAATTGAAACGGCATTAACGAAAAATAAAAAAGTTAAACGAAAAGAAATGTCTGTTGCTGATTTTCGTAAGCTTTGTGAAGAATATGCTTGGCAGCAAATTAACGGGCAACGTGAGCAATTTAAGCGTTTAGGAGTACGTGGTGATTGGGATAACCCATATGTAACATTAACACCAGCTTATGAAGCACAACAAATTAAAGTATTTGGTGAAATGGCGAAGAAGGGCTATATTTACAAAGGCTTAAAACCAGTATACTGGTCACCTTCAAGTGAGTCTGCACTTGCTGAAGCAGAGATCGAATATGCTGACAAGCGCTCACCATCTATTTATGTGGCATTCTCTGTTACAGATGGGAAAGGTGTTCTAACTAATGATGAAAAAATTATCATTTGGACAACAACTCCTTGGACTATTCCTGCAAATTTAGGGATTTCTGTTCATCCAGAATTAGAATATAGTGTAGTTTCAGTAGCTGGTGAGAAATATGTAGTTGCTTCTGCTTTAGTTGAAACTGTTGCAAAAACAATTGAGTGGGAAAATTATGAAGTTGTTCGAACATTGAAAGGTTCTGAGCTTGATCGTGTTGTTGCGAAACATCCAATTTATGACCGAGAATCACTAGTAATGCTAGGTGAACATGTAACAAGTGATGGTGGTACTGGTTGTGTCCATACAGCACCAGGACATGGTGAAGATGATTTTATCATCGGTCAAAAATATGGTTTAGATGTTTTATGTCCTGTTGATGAAAAAGGATATATGACGAATGAAGCTACAGGCTTTGATGGCTTGTTCTATGATGAAGCAAATAAGGCAATTACAGAAAAATTACAAGAAGTAGGGGCATTATTAAAGCTTCAATTTATTACACATTCATATCCACATGACTGGAGAACGAAAAAGCCAACAATCTTCCGTGCAACAGCACAATGGTTTGCTTCCATTAAAGATTTCCGTGAAGACCTTTTGACAGCCATTAGGGAAACAAAATGGGTTCCGGCATGGGGAGAAACAAGACTATACAATATGGTTCGCGACCGTGGCGACTGGTGTATTTCACGTCAGCGTGCATGGGGTGTTCCGATCCCAGTTTTCTATGCGGAAAATGGTGATCCGATTATTACAGATGAAACAATCGATCACGTTTCTAACTTATTCCGTGAACATGGGTCAAATGTTTGGTTTGAGCGTGAAGCAAAAGATCTTTTACCAGAAGGATTTACACACGAAAACAGTCCAAATGGGAACTTTACTAAAGAAACGGATATTATGGATGTTTGGTTTGATTCAGGTTCATCACATCAAGCAGTACTATTAGAAAGAGATGAACTTCAAAGACCTGCAGATCTATATTTAGAAGGTTCTGACCAATATCGAGGATGGTTTAACTCATCATTATCAACTGCTGTAGCTGTGACTGGCAAAGCACCATATAAAGGGGTATTAAGCCATGGTTTTGCTCTAGATGGTCAAGGGCGTAAAATGAGTAAATCATTAGGTAATACAGTTGTACCAGAAAAAGTAATGAAACAACTAGGTGGAGATATTTTACGATTATGGGTAGCTTCTGTGGATTATCAAGCAGACGTTCGTGTATCAGATGCAATTTTAAAACAAGTTGCAGAGGTTTATCGTAAAATCCGTAACACATTCCGTTTCTTACTCGGTAATCTAGCTGACTTTAATCCAACGTCAGATTCTGTTAACCTAGAAAATCTTCGCGAAGTTGATCGTTATATGCTTGTAAAGTTGAATAAATTAACTAAACGTGTAAAAGAAGCATATGATCAATACGAATTTGCAGCCATCTATCATGCTGTTCATAATTTCTGTACGATTGAATTAAGTTCGTTCTATTTAGATTTTGCTAAAGATGTTTTATATATTGAATCAGAAGAAAACTTAGATAGACGTGCAATTCAAACGGTACTCCATGAAACACTTATGGCACTTGTTAAATTGGTTACACCAATTCTGCCTCATACAGCCGATGAAGTATGGGAACATATTAGTTCAGTAACAGAAGAAAGTGTTCAATTAGTTGATATGCCAGAAGTGAAAGAATATCCTAATGCAGATGAATTAGAAAGCAAATGGGATGCATTTATGTCATTACGAGACGATGTATTAAAGGCTTTAGAAGTAGCTCGAAATGAAAAGATCATTGGTAAATCTTTAACTGCAAGTATTTCTTTATATCCAAATCAAGAAGCAAAGATGCTACTTGAATCGGTTGAAGAAAATTTAAAGCAATTATTTATTGTTTCTGGGTTTGAAATTGCTGGTGATTATGACACAGCACCAGAAAATGCCCAAGTTTTTGATTCAGTAAAGATTGTCATTACACAAGCAAACGGTGAAACGTGTGAACGTTGTTGGATTGTAACACCTGAAGTAGGTCAAGTGGCTGATCATCCAACACTTTGTCAACGTTGTGCAGATATAGTAAAAAATCATTATATTGCTGAATAATAAATAAGCAAGGACTGACCGCTAGAAGTGTAGCACTAAATGTTTTAGACTACACTTTCATTGGTCAGTCCCTTTTTGATTACAAGCCCATTTTTACCAAAAACGTTTAGTGAAGAAAGTCAAAGGGTAAAAAATATCCATTAAACAAATTAAACACTTAGTTAGCACCGTTTTCATTCACAGGAAAATTCTTATTAGGGTGAGTAAAGTTTTCTCAGGTTAAACTAAAATTACAACAAAAGAAGGATAAGGAGTTGTCCATCTTGAATAAATATTATGGGATCCGGTATGAATTGCAAGTGATGAAAGAAGAACTGCGAACGAGGTTATTTGATCACAGTTTGTTTGAAATGACTTGTGATGACCATCAAGGGAAAAGTAGTACTTTGATGCATCATATTAAAGAGGAACTTCAAGATGTCGAACGTGCCTTAATGAAAATTGATAAAGGAATATATGGTTTTTGTGAAGAAACAGGTCAAGAAATTCCTTTCGAAAAATTAAGGATACTCCCTACAGCAAGAACAATTTATGATTTTTATTTTCAAGAATTATTTGAACGAAAATCTCTTCCTCAATACGATTATACCCATGAAGAAACATATATCACTGGAAGTGATTTTTAATCCATTTCTTCTTTTGAAAGTCTGACCTTGTAATGTGCTCTTATACACAAATAAGGTCAGGCTTTTATTATGATGGTGGGTTCCCTATCGTAACTTGCTTTACGCGTTCTTTTTATATATGGTACAATTCTAATGGATAAATATCGAAATTTACTTTTAGAATAATGGAAAGTTGGGGAAGTTTGTGTTTTATTACATAATAGCAGCAATTATCATTGTAATCGATCAAGTGACAAAATGGCTTATTGTTAAAAATATGGAACTTGGAGAAAATATTACTATTATCGAAAATTTCTTATATATTACATCACATCGAAATCGCGGAGCAGCATGGGGGATCTTGCAAGGGCAAATGTGGTTCTTTTACATCATAACAGCTATTGTAATTGTCGGTATCATTTATTACATCCAAAAATATACGAAGGAATATAAGGTAATGGGAATTGCTCTTGGTTTAATGCTGGGCGGAGCAATTGGAAATTTCATTGACCGTTTATTTCGTAAAGAAGTTGTCGACTTTATTAATACATACATTTTTTCATATGACTTTCCTATTTTTAATGTTGCTGATTCAGCACTATGTGTGGGAGTTGTTTTGTTATTTATTCATATGTTGTTTTTTGAAGGGAAACAAAAGAAGGAGAAAATATAAATGGACATCATTGAATTACAGGTAAGTGAAGAACAGAAAAATGAGCGGATTGATAAATTTTTATCAACATATAATGGTGAGTGGTCACGATCACAGGTGCAGATTTGGATTAAAGAAGGTTCTGTTAAAGTAAATGACAACCCAGTTAAAACAAACTATAAATGTCAACCGCAAGATCGTATTGTAGTTGTCATTCCAGATCCAGAACCATTAGATGTTGTTGCAGAACAAATGAATCTTGATATTTATTATGAAGATCAAGATGTGCTTGTTGTAAATAAACCGAAAGGGATGGTTGTGCATCCAGCACCTGGACATATGAGTGGAACATTGGTAAATGGCTTAATGGCTCATTGTCAGGATCTTTCAGGAATAAATGGTGTATTAAGACCTGGCATTGTCCATCGTATCGATAAAGATACGTCAGGATTATTAATGGTTGCCAAAAATGATATGGCACATGAATCATTAGTAGATCAACTTGTTAACAAAACAGTGACTAGAAGATATAAAGCAATTGTTCATGGAAGTATTCAGCATGACCATGGCACAATTAATGCACCTATCGGCCGTGACAAAGTTGACAGACAAAGTATGACAGTAACAAATGTAAGCAGTAAAGAAGCCGTTACCCACTTTAATGTCATCGAGCGGTATGACAACTTTACGTTTGTAGAATGTCAGCTTGAAACAGGAAGAACACATCAAATTCGTGTTCATATGAAATATATTGGATATCCACTAGTTGGAGATCCGAAATATGGTCCCAAAAAGACGTTACCAATTAATGGACAGGCTCTCCATGCGGGAATTTTAGGGTTTGAACATCCTCGTACAAAAGAATATTTAGAGTTTGAAGCACCTCTACCTCTAGAGTTTCAGCAAGTGTTAGAGCAAATAAAAAATAATCATTGACACATTTCTACATGTTTGTCATAATGGTTTTAAGTTAATAGGAACCTTTAACACAGTCCCGAGAGGCTGAGAAGGAGAACGGATAAAATAGCAAAGCTCTATTTATGACTTTGTTGAACTATGTCTTCGTCAACCCTCTCACATCTGATGAGAGGGTTTTTTGTTAAGGTTCTTGTATATCCTAATTTATAAAGGACTTTAGTTGCGAAGGGAGAGCATAATATGTCTCAAAAAGCAGTTGTTTTAGATGATCAAGCAATACGCAGAGCTTTAACAAGAATTGCTCACGAAATCATTGAAAGAAATAAAGGGATCGAGAATAGCGTATTAGTTGGTATTAAGACAAGAGGCATATATTTAGCAAAAAGACTTGCTGAACGTATCGAGCAAATTGAAGGAAACAAAATTGCCATTGGTGAATTAGATATTACATTATACCGTGATGACCTTTCGAAAAAAACGAATGATCAGGAACCATTAGTAAAAGGCTCAGATATCCCAGTTGATGTTACAAATCAAAAGGTAATCTTAGTAGATGATGTATTATATACAGGTAGAACAGTGAGAGCAGCAATGGATGCTTTAGTCGATATCGGAAGACCTGCAAATATTCAGTTAGCTGTTCTAGTTGATCGTGGCCATCGTGAACTGCCTATACGCGCTGATTATGTTGGGAAAAACATTCCTACTTCAAGCTCAGAAAAAATCGTTGTTGAGCTTCATGAACAAGACGGTAATGATCAAGTTACTATACATGAAAATGAATAGACCCTTTTAAAAATAGTCCAGAGAGGCTGCAAAGGGAAACATAAAGATCAAGTTGCATACGCGATTGATGATCTTTTTGTACCTCTTTGCATTCAAACTGGCAAAGAGGTTTTTTGTTTATATATACCAATCCTTGAATGCTTACTAACATGAATATATCATAACGGGGGTTTAAACGTGGAAAAAGAACAAATCATATTAGATGTAAAAGATAAACCAACTCCATTGACATGGTTAGCCCTAAGCTTCCAGCATTTATTTGCGATGTTTGGTGCGACAATTTTAGTTCCGTTCCTTGTTGGGCTTGACCCGGCAGTAGCGTTAATCTCAAGTGGTTTAGGAACATTTGCATTTTTGCTTATTACAAAATTCCAGGTACCAGCATACCTCGGTTCATCATTCGCATTCATAACACCGATCATTGTTGCGAAGGCTTCTGCAGGAATGGGAGCAGCAATGGTAGGAAGTTTTATAGCAGGTATTGTATATGGGATTGTTGCTTTAATTATTAAAGGAACAGGTCATAAATGGATTATGAAAATCTTACCACCAGTTGTTGTTGGACCAGTCATTATTGTCATCGGATTAGGATTGGCAAGTACAGCTGTAGACATGGCAACATTAAATGGTGAAGAATATAGCCTACAGTATTTTTCAGTAGCAATCGTTACGTTACTTATTACGATCATAAGCACAATCTTTTTAAAAGGTTTTTTCAATCTAATCCCAGTATTAATCGGGATTGCTGGTGGTTACTTATATTCACTAGCAATTGGTATCATTGATTTTTCAAAAGTTATTGCTGCAGATTGGTTCCAAGCACCAAATTTTATCATTCCATTTGTAGATTATACTCCAGCACTTTCGCTAGAAATTATTTTATTGATGGTGCCAGTAGTTGTCGTTACAATCTCAGAACACATCGGACACCAATTAGTCTTAGGGAAAGTAGTGGGCAGAAATTATATAGAAAAACCAGGACTGCATCGTTCAATTTTAGGTGATGGTGTTGCAACAATGCTCGCGGCAGTAATAGGCGGTCCACCAAATACAACATACGGAGAAAATATTGGTGTACTTGCAATTACTAGAGTATATAGTGTGTTTGTCATCGCTGGTGCAGCGGTTTTTGCGATTGTTTTTGGATTCATCGGTAAAATATCAGCTTTTATAAGTACAATTCCTACACCAGTTATGGGGGGTGTATCGATTCTGCTTTTCGGAATTATCGCATCTTCAGGACTCCGAATGATGATTGATAATCAGATTAACTTAGGTAATAACCGTAACCTTATCATTTCATCTGTCATTTTAGTAATCGGAATTGGCGGTGCAACACTTAAATATGGTAGCTTCGATTTACATGGAATGGCATTAGCAGCTATTATTGGAATCATCTTAAATTTAGTCCTGCCAAGTGAAGATAAAGATTCAATAAATAATAAAACAGCATAAATTTGCTTAAATCTTTTAATAGAAGTCCAGAGAGGCTTTGAAGGGTGTAAGGCAAAGATAGGGTATTCCTATACCTAATTTTGCGCTACCTTTATACACCCTGATCATGTTTCAGGGTGTTTTTTAGAAGAAAATTAAAGGAGTGGTTTTGGTATGTCAAGTTTACTTACAATGAATCAGCTTACAAATGAAGAAATCTTCATGATACTTGAAGATGCTGAGCAGTATAGATTAGGTAAAGGGTGGAAACCATCAAATATGTTGTTTGTCTCAAATCTATTTTTTGAGCCAAGTACAAGAACGAGATTCAGCTTTGAAGTTGCAGAGAAAAAATTAGGCCTTGAAGTTTTAAATTTTTCTTCGGAACATTCAAGTGTTCAAAAAGGTGAAACGTTATACGACACAATCAAAACATTAGAGTCTATTGGAGCACATGCAGTTGTAATCAGACATCAAAATGATCACTTTTTTGAGGATTTGATTGGTAAAGTTTCAATTCCAATTATCAATGCTGGTGATGGTTGTGGACATCATCCAACACAATCACTTTTAGATTTACTTACAATAAAACAAGAATTTGGCGGCTTTAAAGACTTAACGGTTTCCATACATGGTGACATTCGTCATAGCCGTGTTGCACGTTCAAATGCTGAAGTTCTGATAAGATTAGGAGCAAACGTTTTATTCTCCGGCCCTTCAGAGTGGCATGATCCGTTAAACATTCATGGTAAATATGTTGATGTAGATGAAGCGATAGAAAAGTCAGATGTTGTAATGCTTCTTCGCATCCAGCATGAAAGACATGATCAAAAAACAAGTGTTGAAAACTACTTAGCCCAATACGGATTAACTAAAGAACGTGAAAAACAAATGAAAAATCATGCAATCATTATGCATCCTGCACCAGTAAATCGTGGTGTTGAAATAGAAAGTGACTTAATTGAATGTGGTCGCTCAAGGATTTTTAAACAAATGGAAAATGGTGTTTTCGCAAGAATGGCAGTATTAAAACGAGCTTTTCAACAAAGTAAGCAAAAACAGGAGGTAATCAAACATGTTATTTGTTCTTAAAAACGGATTTATTTTAGATGAGCTTGGTGAGTTGAAAAAGGCTGATGTAAAGGTTGAAAATGGAAAGATTACTGAAATTGGTGAAGATCTTACTATCGATGGATTTGAAGTAATCTCAGTTGATGGGCAACTTGTTTCAACAGGTTTTATTGATTTACATGTTCATTTAAGAGAACCAGGCGGCGAGCATAAAGAAACAATTGCTACGGGAACACAAAGTGCGGCGAAGGGTGGCTTTACAACAATTGCTCCAATGCCTAATACACGTCCTGTTCCAGATACGAAAGAGCAAATGGAATGGCTGCAAAATCGCATTAAAGAAACAGCTATTGTAAAAGTATTACCATATGCTTCCATCACAAATGAGCAATTAGGTGAAGAATTAACAAATTTCTCTGCCTTAAAAGAAGCAGGTGCATTTGCTTTCACAGATGATGGGGTCGGCGTGCAATCTGCAGGAATGATGCTCGAGGCGATGAAACAAGCAGCATCGATTGGAGCAACAATTGTCGCGCATTGTGAAGAAAATACATTAATTAACCAAGGTTCTGTTCATGAAGGTGAATTTTCGAAAAAACACGGTATTAATGGGATTCCATCTGTTTGTGAGTCTGTTCATATTGCAAGAGATATTCTTCTTGCTGAAGCTGCAGGCTGTCATTACCATGTATGTCATATTAGTACGAAAGAATCTGTACGTGTAGTACGTGACGCCAAACGGGCTGGAATTCATGTAACAGCAGAGGTTTCTCCACACCATCTATTATTGTGTGAAGATGATATTCCTGGTCTTGATACAAACTATAAAATGAATCCTCCTTTAAGAGGGAAAGCAGATCAGAAAGCATTAATCGAAGGCTTGCTCGATGGAACAATTGATTTCATTGCAACTGACCATGCTCCACATACCGAAGAGGAAAAAGAAAAAGGTATGCAGCAAGCACCATTTGGAATTGTTGGCTTAGAAACAGCATTTCCTTTACTCTATACAAATTTAGTACAAACGAAAATATTATCTTTAAAACAACTTGTAGACTTCTTAACGATTAAACCAGTAACTGCTTTCGGATTAGCTGGTGGAAAATTACAAGTTGGTGAAACTGCAGACCTCACTGTTGTTGATTTAGAAACTGAAGAAAAAATTGATCCTAAAAACTTTTTATCAAAAGGGAAAAACACACCGTTTACAGACTGGTCATGCAAAGGCTGGCCTACACTTACAATTGTTGATGGAAACATCGTTTGGGAAAAAGGAGGCATCACAGTATGAAGAAACAATTAATTTTAGAAGATGGTACAGTATTTTTAGGTGAAGGTTTTGGAAGTGATAGTGAAAATATAGGTGAGGTCGTTTTCAATACAGGAATGACAGGTTACCAAGAAATTCTTTCTGATCCATCATACTGTGGTCAAATTGTAACATTAACATATCCTCTCATCGGGAATTACGGAATTAATCGGGATGATTTTGAAACAATAACACCTTATATTTACGGTTTTGTCGTAAAAGAGTTTTGTGATTTCCCATCTAATTGGAGAAGTGAATTTTCGATCGATGAATATTTCAAAATGAAAAACATTCCTGGAATTTCTGGGATTGACACTCGGAAACTTACAAGAATTATCAGAATGCATGGTACATTGAAAGGTGCTATTTGTTCGGCAGATGCAAATCCAGAGGAAGTAATCAAAAAACTAAAAGGAACTGAATTGCCAATTAATCAAGTAGACACCGTTTCAACTAAGACAGCTTATCCTAGCCCTGGTCGAGGACCAAGAGTAGTATTAGTTGATTATGGAATGAAACATGGAATTTTAAGAGAATTAAATCAACGCGGATGTGACATTGTTGTTGTTCCACATTCTGCTACAGCTGAGGAAGTTTTGCAATTAAAACCAGATGGAATCATGCTCTCGAATGGACCAGGAGATCCAAAAGATGTTTCTAATGCGATTGAAATGATTAAAGGTGTTTTAGGGAAGGTTCCTTTATTTGGAATTTGTTTGGGTCATCAATTATTTGCTCTAGCATGTGGTGCCGATACAGAAAAAATGAAATTTGGTCATCGCGGTTCAAACCATCCTGTAAAAGAACTTAAATCAGGTAGGGTTGATATAACAGCACAAAATCATGGTTATACAGTAAATGAAGATTCAATTAAAAATACAGAGTTAGAAGTAACACATATTGCATTGAATGATGGAACAGTGGAAGGATTAAGACATAAACAATTTCCTGCATTTACAGTCCAATATCACCCAGAAGCCTCACCAGGACCAGAGGATGCGAATGGATTATTTGATCAATTTTTAAACTTGATTGAAGTTAATAAGAAAGAAGGGGTTCTATAATGCCAAAACGTACAGACATAAACAAAATTCTTGTTATCGGATCAGGTCCGATTGTAATTGGTCAAGCAGCAGAATTTGACTATGCAGGAACACAAGCATGTATCGCACTTAAAGAAGAAGGCTATGAAGTCGTTCTTGTAAACTCAAATCCAGCAACAATTATGACTGATACAGAAATTGCTGACAAAGTTTACATTGAACCCCTTACATTAGAGTTTTTAAGTAATATTATCCGAAAAGAACGCCCAGATGCCCTTGTTCCAACACTTGGTGGGCAAACTGGACTTAACTTAGCAGTAGAGCTTGCTGAATCAGGAGTTTTAGATGAATGTGGTGTTGAAATCCTTGGTACAAAGCTTTCTGCAATCAAGCAAGCAGAGGATCGCGATCTATTTAGAACTCTTATGAATGAATTAAATGAACCAGTGCCTGAAAGTGAAATTATTCACAACTTAGAAGAAGCGTATGCTTTTGTTAAACAAATTGGTTACCCAGTTATAGTTAGACCAGCATACACATTAGGTGGAACTGGCGGGGGTATTTGTGAGAATGAAGAAGAATTAATTGAAATCGTAACAAGCGGCTTGAAAAACAGCCCAGTAACACAATGTCTACTAGAAAAAAGCATTGCAGGGTATAAAGAAATTGAATATGAAGTAATGCGTGATTCAAACGATCATGCCATTGTTGTATGTAATATGGAAAATTTTGATCCAGTTGGTGTTCATACAGGTGATTCGATTGTTTTTGCACCAAGTCAAACATTAAGTGATCGTGAATACCAAATGCTACGGAATGTATCATTAAAAATTATTCGGGCTTTGAAAATTGAAGGTGGCTGTAATGTACAGTTAGCTCTTGACCCTGATAGCTTCCAATATTACATCATCGAGGTAAATCCTCGTGTAAGCCGTTCTTCAGCACTTGCATCAAAGGCAACTGGTTATCCAATAGCAAAACTTGCTGCAAAAATTGCAGTTGGGTTAACTTTGGATGAAATGGAAAACCCTGTAACAGGGAAAACTTATGCATGTTTTGAGCCAGCCCTTGATTACATCGTTTCAAAAATCCCGCGTTGGCCATTTGATAAGTTCGAGTCAGCAAACCGTCATTTAGGAACACAAATGAAGGCAACTGGAGAGGTTATGGCGATTGGCCGTACGCTTGAAGAATCATTGCTAAAAGCGGTTCGTTCATTAGAGGCTGACGTTGATTACTTACGTCTAAATGACTCAAACGAAATCACTGATGAAAGAATTGAAAAACGAATTCGTAAAGCAGGGGATGAGCGATTATACTATATTGCTGAAGCATTTAGACGAGGAGTATCAAAAGAAACGATTCATGAGTGGAGCAAAATTGATTTGTTCTTCCTAATGAAAATTGAAAAAATTGTTTCTTTTGAAAAGAAAATTCAAGAAAATCCTTATGAACTTACTACTTTACAGAAAGCAAAAGAAATGGGCTTTTCTGACAGTGAAATAGCAAATCTTTGGAATACAAATGAGCGTGAAGTATACGATCTTCGTAAGCAAGCAAATATTATTCCAGTATATAAAATGGTTGATACTTGTGCAGCTGAATTCGAATCAGCTACTCCATATTTCTATGGAACATTCGAAGATGAAAATGAATCAATTGTTACTGATCGAGAAAGTGTTGTCGTATTAGGATCAGGTCCTATCCGAATTGGTCAAGGTGTTGAGTTTGATTATGCAACAGTTCACTCAGTATGGGCAATTAAAGAAGCAGGCTATGAAGCAATTATCGTAAATAACAATCCTGAAACAGTGTCAACAGATTTCAGTATTTCAGATAAGCTTTATTTTGAGCCGTTAACGATTGAAGATGTCATGCATATCATTGATTTAGAAAAGCCAAAAGGCGTAGTTGTTCAATTCGGAGGGCAAACAGCGATAAATCTTGCAAGTGAACTTGAAGCAAGAGGAGTAAAAATTCTTGGTACATCACTTGAAGACTTAGATCGCGCAGAAAATCGAGATAAATTTGAACAAACTCTTGAAATGTTAGAAATTCCACAACCACTAGGTAAAACAGCAACTTCTGTTGAGCAAGCTGTCAAGATTGCAGGCAAAATAGGTTATCCAGTACTTGTTCGTCCTTCTTATGTTTTAGGTGGAAGAGCGATGGAGATTGTGTATCAAGAAACAGAATTACTCCACTATATGGAAAATGCGGTTAAAATAAATCCTCAACATCCTGTATTAATAGATAAGTACTTAACAGGAAAAGAAATAGAGGTTGACGCAATCTCAGATGGAAAGACAGTTCTTATCCCTGGAATAATGGAACATATCGAGCGAGCAGGAGTTCACTCTGGTGATTCGATTGCAGTTTATCCGCCACAATCTTTATCAGAAGATATTAAAAATAAAATTGTTGATTATACAATTAAATTAGCTAGAGGATTAAATATTGTTGGCCTTTTAAATATCCAGTTTGTTCTTTCAAAAGGTGAGGTTTACGTCCTTGAAGTAAATCCACGTTCGAGCCGAACAGTACCATTTTTAAGTAAAATTACTGGTATTCCAATGGCTAACTTAGCTACAAAGGTTATTCTTGGTGTTAAACTCGCTGATCTAGGATATGAAACAGGCCTTTACTCTGAAAAAGAAGGAGTTTTTGTAAAAGCACCTGTATTCTCTTTTGCAAAACTTCGTAATGTTGATATCACGTTAGGACCGGAAATGAAATCAACTGGAGAAGTAATGGGGAAAGATATTACTTTAGAAAAAGCTCTTTATAAAGCACTTGTTGCATCAGGCATTCAAATTAAAAATCATGGATCAGTTTTGCTTACTGTAGCTGACAAGGATAAAGAAGAAGGTCTTGAAATTGCAAAAAGATTCCATCATATTGGATATCAAATTCTTGCAACAAGTGGAACAGCTGAGTATTTAAAATCTTTTAATATTCCTGCAAAAGTTGTTAATAAAATTAATGTAGAAGGACCAAACTTACTAGATGTCATTCGCAAAGGTGAGGCACAGTTTGTAATTAACACTTTAACAAAAGGAAAACAACCAGCAAGAGACGGTTTTAAAATTCGCCGCGAATCAGTTGAAAACGGAATTCCATGTTTAACATCACTTGATACAGCTGTTGCGATCTTACGTGTTCTTGAATCAATGACTTTCTCAACGGATACAATGCCAAAGATAAACAAACAGCTTGAGGTGAGCTTAACGTGATAAAAAAAGAGCAAATGGTCGTGACGAAACATGAACAAATAGCCGATCATATTTTTCAATTAACACTTCAAGGTGAACTTGTTTCAGAGATGAGAAATCCGGGTCAATTTGTCCATCTTAAAGTCTCAGATGGATCTACCCCACTTCTTAGAAGACCGATTAGTATTTCTGAAATTAATAGTAAGAAACAACAATTCACAATGATTTATCGAGCAGAAGGAGCTGGAACACAGCTCCTTTCTAAAAAGAAAGTCGATGAGGTAGTAGATGTTTTAGGACCGTTAGGAAATGGATTTCCAATGGATGGTATCATAGAAGGACAAACCGCATTATTAGTAGGTGGCGGTATTGGAGTTCCACCATTACTTGAATTATCGACGAGATTAGTTTCAAAGGGAGTTAAGGTTCACCACGTCTTGGGCTTTCAATCACAAAAAGCCGTATTTCTTGAAAGTGAATTTATAGCTCTAGGAAATACAATTATTGCAACTGATGACGGCTCTTATGGATATAAGGGATTTGTTACAGATGCGATAAAAGACAATGGACTTGAGTTTGATACGATGTTTACATGTGGTCCAACACCGATGTTAAGAGCACTTGAAAAGCTTTATGGACATAAACCATTATTTTTATCACTTGAAGAAAGAATGGGATGTGGCATTGGTGCTTGTTTTGCATGTGTATGTCATACAGGAAATGATCCAACTGGGACAAGCTATAAAAAAGTATGTAGTGATGGACCTGTGTTTAAGGCCGGAGAGGTGGTTATCTAATGATGTTAGACGTCAATTTACCAGGATTATCACTTAAAAACCCAATCATGCCAGCATCCGGTTGTTTTGGTTTTGGAAGAGAGTATAGCAATCTTTATGATTTAAGTCAGCTTGGTTCAATTATGATAAAAGCGAGTACGCAAGAACCGCGTTTTGGAAATCCTACACCGCGTGTAGCAGAAACAGATGCTGGAATGCTTAACGCAATTGGACTGCAAAATCCAGGCGTTGAAAAGGTAGTTTCAGAAGAGCTTGTCTGGCTTGAGCAATTTGATTTACCAATTATAGCAAATGTTGCAGGGTCTCAAGTTGAAGATTATGTGTATGTTGCGGAAAAAATCAGTCAATCAAAAAATGTGCATGCACTTGAATTAAATATTTCCTGCCCAAATGTAAAAACAGGCGGAATTGCCTTTGGTACAATACCTGATGTCGCTGCCGGTTTAACAAAAGCTGTGAAAGAAGTTTCAGATGTTCCTGTATATGTAAAGCTTTCTCCAAATGTAGCGAATATCGTTGATATGGCAAAGGCAATTGAAAATGCAGGAGCAGATGGCTTAACAATGATCAATACTTTAATCGGGATGAGAATCGATCTAAAAACTGGCAAACCTGTTATAGCGAATAAAACGGGTGGCTTGTCAGGTCCAGCGATTAAGCCAGTAGCAATTCGAATGGTATATGAAGTAAGTCAGGCTGTTAATATCCCAATCATTGGGATGGGCGGTGTTCAAACAGTAGATGATGTAATTGAGTTTTTATATGCTGGAGCAAGTGCAGTAGCAGTAGGTACAGCCAATTTTGTTAACCCTTTTGTCTGTCCAGAAATCATTGATCAACTACCAGAAAAATTAAAAGAACTTGGTTATGAGCATGTTACGGAGTGTGTTGGAAGGAGCTGGAAGGCATGATGGAAAGACCTCTTATAGTTGCGCTTGATTTTAAGGATCGTAAGGAAGTTGATGCTTTCTTAAATCATTTTAAAGATGAAAAGCTTTTTGTAAAAGTAGGGATGGAGCTTTTCTATCAAGAGGGTCCTAGCATTATTTCACATATTAAGCAGCATGGTCATGATATTTTTCTAGATTTAAAGCTACACGACATCCCAAACACGGTAAAACAAGCGATGCGTGGCTTAGCCAAACTAGAGGTTGATCTTGTAAATGTTCATGCTGCAGGCGGTAAAAAAATGATGGAAGCGGCAATTGAAGGGTTAGTTGCTGGGACACCTGCTGGAAAAAATAGACCGGCTTGTATTGCTGTAACACAATTAACAAGCACGTCACAACAAATGGTACAAGATGAACTATTAATTAATAAAGAAATCAATCATATTGTGCTTCATTATGCAAAAATGGCACATGAAAGCGGCTTAGATGGTGTTGTTTGCTCGACACATGAGGTGGAAGCATTACAAGAACATCTTGGCTCTACATTCATTAAGGTAACTCCTGGAATTCGGATGAAGAATGATTCTGCAGATGATCAAACACGAATTGCCACTCCGGAATTAGCTCGTCGACTAGGCTCTACAGCAATAGTAGTCGGACGTAGCATTACTAAACAAAAAAATCCATATGAAGCATACTTACATGTAAAAAAAGCTTGGGAGGAAATAGTGGAATGAAACAAGATATTGCAAAACACCTATTAGAAATCAAAGCAGTCTATCTCCAACCAAATGAACCGTTCACATGGTCAAGCGGTATGAAATCGCCGATTTATTGTGATAATCGTTTAACACTATCATTTCCTGAGATTCGTAAGCAAATAGCAGAGGGTCTTTCTGAATTAATAAGAAATCACTTTCCAGAAGTCGAGGTTGTTGCAGGTACAGCAACAGCTGGTATTCCGCATGCTGCTTGGGTAAGTGATCAATTAAATTTACCTATGTGCTATGTTCGAAGCAAGGCTAAAGGACACGGAAAAGGAAATCAGATTGAAGGTCAAGTGCTGGAAAATCAAAAGGTTGTAGTAATTGAAGATTTAATTTCAACTGGCGGTAGTGCAATTACTGCTGTTGAAGCACTACGTGAAGCGGGCTGTGAAGTGTTAGGTATCGTTTCAATCTTCACGTATGGCTTATCTGCCGGTGAGGAAAAATTAGCCAAGGCTAATGTGGAAGCAAAATCATTATGTGATTATAATACTCTTCTTGATGTAGCTGTACAAGAAGGCTATGTAAATGAACAAGATCTTACCAAACTAAAAATGTGGAGAGAAAATCCTGCATCAGAGGGTTGGTTAGAAAATTAAGTAAGGCTTTGGATACCTTGGACTGCCTCTGGTAATTAAAACACTTGAATAAAAGGTTTTTTGTTTTGGATTCATGAATTTCAAAACACCATGCAGAACAAGGTGCCTTGAGCTAAATAAAGTAGATACAAACTATACATAGGTATATTGAAATCAAAAGCTGTATTCTAGCAAGTAAATAGGATATGGCTTTTCTGTTTTTTCTGCCATAAAACCCTTTTTATTAGGAAATTAGGAATCATAAACTACACGATAGTTGACGAAAGTATCAAAACTGTTCCCGTAGGAGCCGAGCCATCCTCCATCATATAAAGGGCCGGTTTAACCCTATAGCCATGTCCAAGGAAGAAGTAAACAAATGTATTGAAAATATCGAAACAGATCTCCTTAACATGCTGTGTGACTTTGATGGTATCTTTTTAAGGGTTTTTAAGACTTCGGAATAGAAGCTACATAATAACTTATATTATGAGTGTGAAATTTATAAAATGAAGAATAGAAAGAATAGGATAGCGAATTACACATAGAATTGCTGTTTTGATGAAAAATATTTTAACGGAACTATTATTTATGTACATTTGAATGGGTTGATGTATATATATATAAGAAAAATACCTAATAAGTATAAGTGTATTTTAAAAAATAATCTAAATGTGAAAAATATATAAAATAAATGAAAAAAATATTAATCCGATAAGTAAAGTCGGGTTGACTTTTGAGGGAATTGTGTTAAAATTTTGAATCAACAGCATATTTCTTATCAAGAGTGGTGAAGGGAACTGGCCCATTGAAGCCCAGCAACCTGCTATTTAGCAAGGTGCTAATTCCAGCCAAAGCAATTCCAATTTGGAAGATAAGGGTAGATCGTCCCTAATAGTCTTCAAGTTGAAGGCTTTTTATCGATTAATAATATAATCAATCGTTAGTTTGTTTGAGGAAAAACTTGGATCGAAACATTTGGCATATAACTCCATTTGTTAACAAGAAAATACAGTATATCATTCATGATTGGTAGGTTAACATTATAAATCCGACTATTAACGTATGAATAACTGGTTTTTAAAAATAAGTAATAAAAAGAAGAGGTGAATATTTTGCTAACTTATGAGAGTTGGACAGAACCGAGTGAAGATTTTATAGTAGATGATAAGTATAAGGGTGCCCTAAATGTATTGAATTGGGCATATGATCACTACGGTGAAGATGTTGTTTATGCTTGTAGCTTTGGAATTGAAGGAATTGTATTAATCGATTTAATTTCAAAAGTAAAACCTGATGCGAAAATTGTGTTTTTAGATACTGATGTTCACTTTAAGGAAACATATGAATTAATCGATAAAGTGAAAGAAAAATACCCGTCATTAAATATTGAATTAAAAAAACCAAAACTTACATTAGAAGAACAAGCTGAAAGCTATGGTGATAAGCTTTGGGAAACCGATCCAAATAAATGCTGTAATATAAGAAAAATTATTCCTTTAAACGAAACATTGCAAGGTGCTACGGCATGGATTTCCGGTCTTAGACGGGAACAATCAGAAACAAGAAAACATGTAAACTATATCAACAAGGATGAACGCTTTCATTCAGTAAAGGTTTGCCCGTTAATTCATTGGACGTGGAAAGATGTATGGAGATATGTTCATAAAAATGACTTAATCTACAATCCTTTACATGATAGAGGATATCCTAGCATTGGTTGCTTTCATTGTACAAAACCAATATTTAATGAAAATGATTTAAGATCTGGCAGATGGTCGGGGCAAATGAAAACAGAATGCGGCCTCCATCAATAGGAGGAAATAAATGATGTTAGAGATAATTGCAATCATCATCAGCTTTTTTTTCGCGATGAATATTGGTGCAAGTGGTGCAGCTGCTTCGATGGGAGTAGCATACGGATCAGGGGCGATTTTACGCCCTAGAAATGCTCTTATCTTATGTGCAATTTTCGTTTTTTTAGGAGCCGTAATTGGTGGGGGGGAAGTTGTCAAAACGATAAGTTCTGGAATCATCCCATCATCATTTATTACAATCAAAATTGTTGTTATTATACTTTTTTCAGCAACGATTTCACTTTTTTTAGCTAATTTATTAGGTATTCCTCTTTCTACAAGTGAAGTAACTGTTGGATCTGTAGTTGGAGTTGGTATTGCTTATAAAGCATTATACATCGATAGTTTATTATGGATTGTCATGTTTTGGATCATCGTACCAATCGTTGCATTTGTGATTGCAATTATTTTTATAAAATTGTTTCATGCCTTTAAATTAGCAGAAAAATATTCTTTAGAAGGGAAGATCGTTACTTATCTTCTAGTGTTTGCTGGTTGCTTTGAAGCATTTTCCGCAGGAATGAACAATGTTGCAAATTCCGTTGGACCATTAGTAAGTGCTGGACTGCTATCGGTAACGAAAGGAACGATTATTGGCGGTATCTTTGTTGCAATTGGTGCACTTTTCTTAGGTCGTCGAGTACTTGAAACAAATGGTAAGAAGATCACCAACTTTTCAAAAATTGAGGGGATACTAATTTCAGGTACTGGAGCAACTCTTGTTACGATTGCATCAATTTTTGGAATTCCAGTACCACTTACTCAAATCACAACATCTTCTATACTAGGGATAGGAATCGCGAAATCTGGTGCAAATGTATTTCAACAAAAGATCGTCAAAAATATGTTAATGGTTTGGTTGATTTCTCCACTTATATCGTTAACCATGTCTTATTTCTTAGTTAAGTTATTTATTACAAGTGATTTATATACGATCTTTGTATTAGGAAGCCTGTTGATTGCAACACTTGGTACAATAAGTTTAATGAAGGCTAGTAGACAAGAAAGACGTACTGTTCACGAAGAGGGTGGGGGAATTTAAATATAATTCCTATTAAATATCGTTTTTATCAGAATTGGAGGCTATTAAAAATGAGTTTACTTCCACACGGAGGAAAATTAATTCAAAAATTATTTTTAGGTGCAAATGTTTCACACGTTGAAAAAGAAATTGAGCTAGATGCAATTGCTCTTAGTGACTTAGAACTAATCGCAATTGGTGCTTATAGTCCAATTAAAGGTTTTTTATCACAAAAAGATTATGATTCTGTTGTTGAAACGATGAAATTATCAA
Source organism: Metabacillus sediminilitoris (assembly GCF_009720625.1). NCBI lineage: Bacteria > Bacillati > Bacillota > Bacilli > Caryophanales > Bacillaceae > Metabacillus > Metabacillus sediminilitoris. The sequence continues at coordinate 3,708,392 of NZ_CP046266.1, read as the reverse complement.
ATGGCTCTGTTTGGAGTATCCCGATAACTTTACCTGTTTCAGAAGAAAAAGCTGCATCTTTAACAATTGGTGAAGAGGTCCGTCTTGTAGCTGAGAATGTTACATACGGTACAATCACAATTTCAGATATTTTTACACCTGATAAACAAAAAGAAGCAATCAACGTATTCCGTACGGATGATCTTGCTCATCCAGGTGTGAAAAAAATGTTTGAACGTGGAAATGTGTATGTTGGTGGTGAAATTTCACTTGTAAAACGTCCTGAAAAGAAATTTGCAAATTATTATTTAGACCCAAGTGAAACTAGAAAAAAATTCGCTGACTTAAACTGGAAAACAATTGTAGGATTCCAAACAAGAAACCCAGTTCATCGCGCACACGAATATATCCAAAAAACAGCTTTAGAAACGGTTGATGGTCTATTCTTAAATCCATTAGTTGGTGAAACTAAGTCAGATGACATTCCGGCACATATTCGTATGGAAAGCTATGAAATATTATTAGAAAATTATTATCCAAAGGATCGCGTTCATTTAGGTGTTTTCCCAGCTGCAATGCGTTATGCTGGTCCACGTGAAGCCATTTTCCATGCAATGGTGCGTAAAAATTATGGATGTACACATTTTATTGTTGGAAGAGACCATGCAGGTGTGGGTGATTACTATGGAACTTATGATGCACAAAAAATATTCTCTAACTTTACAGCAGATGAATTAGGAATTACACCGTTATTTTTTGAGCATAGTTTTTATTGCACAAAATGTGAAGCAATGGCTTCTTCAAAAACTTGCCCACATGGTAAAGAAGATCATGTTATTTTATCAGGTACAAAGGTAAGAGCAATGCTACGAAATGGAGAAGTACCTCCAAGTACATTCAGCCGTAAAGAAGTTGTTGAAATCTTGATTAAAGGCATGGGAAAAACTGTAAACTCATAAGGGGGTCATTTACGTGGCTAAAAATATTGTTTGGCATGAAGCATCAGTTACAAAGGAAGAAAGACGAAAAAAAAATAACTATCAAAGTTATGTATTATGGTTTACAGGTCTTTCAGGATCAGGGAAATCAACTCTCGCAAACGCATTAGCGAGATATTTATTTGAAGCTAATATTCAAACATATGTCCTTGATGGGGATAACATAAGACACGGTTTAAATAAAGATTTAGGTTTTACTGATGAGGATCGTAAAGAAAACATTCGCCGAATCGGTGAAGTGTCAAAATTATTTGTTGATAGCGGTCAAATCGTGATAACAGCGTTTATTTCTCCATTTCGCGAAGATAGACAACAAGTGAAAGACATCCTTTCAGAGAATGAATTTTTTGAAGTGTATGTGAAATGTTCATTAGATGAATGTGAGGTTCGGGATCCAAAAGGATTGTATAAAAAAGCAAGAAATAATGAAATTAAACATTTTACAGGAATTGATTCACCTTATGAAGAGCCAGTAAATCCCGCAATTATCGTAAATACTGAGAAACAAACTGTTGAAGAATCAGTTAAACAAATTGTTGATTTCCTTGTAGCAAAGGAATTAATACAAGACAGCCATTCATAAGGGCATGGTATAATAGGGAAAAAGCACAAAAAGTGAGGCATTATCGTTATGAAACAAGCAGTATTGTATGTATGCCATGGTAGTCGTGTACCTAAGGCGCGTGAAGAAGCTCTTGAATTTATTCGTAATATAATGCCAGAGGTTCAGGCATCAATACAAGAAGTGTGCTTTTTGGAATTAGCAGAGCCCTCAATAGCTGATGGATTTACAACATGTGTGAATAAGGGTGCAACAAAGATAGCGGTAATCCCGTTGCTTCTTTTAACAGCTGCGCATGCTAAAATCGATATTCCAAATGAAATAGCACATATAAGCTCGAAATTTCCTAATGTAATGGTTACGTACGGCCGACCTATTGGTGTCGATAATAAGATTGCTGACATGTTAATTGATAAAATGATGGCTAAATCAGATGTCCATGATTCATCGATTGCGATACTAGTTGGACGTGGTAGTAGTGATCAAGATGCAGTACATGATTTGAATAAAATTGCTACGACACTGCAGAAACAATCAAACTTAAAAAGAGTCCATACTTGCTTCTTAACAGCCGCAAGGCCAAAATTTGATAAAATGATCGATGATGTGTATCATACCAAAGAGCAGTCGATTTTTGTTATTCCTTATTTAATATTTACGGGATTGTTAAAAAGAGAGATCGACCAAACAATTAACATGTATGATTGGGGAGAGCGAAATATTGAGGTATGCTCTTACCTAGGCCCACACCTAATATTACTTTCTTTGTTTTTGGACCGAGTGAATGAAGCCATTGATAATAAAGATGATGCCTATACTTTTGATAGGGGAAAAATATATGATTCCACTACTAATTGATGTTAAAAATAAGAATGTTCTTATTGTTGGTGGTGGAAAAATAGCGTTGAGACGACTTTTACTCTTTTTAGAGGAAGGAGCATTAGTAACAGTTGTTAGTCCTGTTGCTGTTCCTGAAATAATCGAATTATCGAATTTGAACCAAATTAATTGGTTAGAGAAAAAGGTAGACATAACTGATCTACAACATGCTTTTATTATTATTGCTGCAACGAATGATTCTAAAATAAATGAATGGATTGCTGAGAATGTTAGCGAAAATCAGCTTGTAAACGTCGTTAGTAGCGCTGAGAAAGGTAACGTAACTGTACCAAAATCAGTAAAAAAAGGCAGATTAACATTGGCTGTCTCTACAAATGGGGCAAGTCCAAGACTTGCCAGTCAAATTTGTAATCAGCTTTCAAACCAATTTGATGATCGATTTATTAAAGAGTTAGACCAACTTTATGAAAATCGAGTGATAAAAAAAAATAATATGTGATAAAAAGGATGTGCATACAGTTAGCACATCCTTTTTGTGCTTTTTAAGCTACTAGTGACATGTTTAGCAATACAAGGATCATTTATCTAGGTAATTATTCCTAAAAAATTACAAAGTTCGTCAATTCATTTACAATATATGCTAAGATTAATGTAATCCATACTATGAAAGGTTAATAGCTTTGTTTTTTCAACATTTTAAAATAATAGATTCATAAGGAGGAAGAAATGAAAAGGGCATTATTACCTACTGTTTGTATTGCAGTTTTGTCAACAGTCGCTTTCGAAGAAAAAGTTTTTGCAGCACAAAGTGATACACTTGTAAGTGAAAATACGATGAAAACTGCGACTCAATATGTAACTATTAGTTCCGGATTCTTAAATGTTAGAGAAAATGCATCAACAAGTTCAAGCGTAGTTACGACTCTTAATAACGGGACTGAAGTAACTGTTTATTCGCAAGAGAATGGTTGGTCGAAAGTGAAAGTGAACGGAAAAGTAGGGTTTGTGAGTTCAAAATACTTGACGTCTGCAAAGACGAATATAATTCCTAGCACACAAGCTTCAACTGCGAAAACTACAACAAAATATGTCAATCTAAGCAGTGGTTCTCTAAATCTGAGAAAAAGCGCATCCACACGTGCAGATATTGTGACAACCATAAAACAAGGAACTGCAGTGACAGTCTATTCAGAAGAAAATGGTTGGGCGAAAATAATAGTAAGTGGAAAAGAAGGATATGTAAGTTCAAAATACATAACGTCAACAAAGCCTGAAACAGATTTCAATACAATAGTAATGAAAACAACAACAAAATATGTCAATGTAAGCAGTGGATCTCTAAATATGAGACATAGTGCAACAACAAGTGCAGATATTGTGTCAACCATAAAACAAGGAACCGCAGTGACAGTCTACTCAGAAGAAAATGGGTGGGTAAAAATAAAAGCAAATGAAAAAGAAGGATATGTAAGTTCAAAGTACTTATCCTCAACTAAGCTTGAAAAAAAATCTGACACTTCAACTCCAACGGTGAATACGACTACGAAATATGTCAATGTAAGCAGTGGTTCTCTAAATCTGAGAAAAAGTGCAACAACAAGTGCAGATATTGTAACAACCATAAAACAAGGAACCGCAGTGACAGTTTATTCACAAGATAATGGTTGGGCGAAAATAAAAGCAAATGGAAAAGAAGGATATGTAAGTTCAAAGTACTTAATCTCAGATAAGTCGAAAACGGATTCCGACATTCCGGCTTTAACGGAAAAAACGACAACAAAATATGTTAATGTAAGCAGTGGTTCTCTAAATCTAAGAAAAAGTGCAACAATAAGTGCTGGTATTGTGGCAACCATAAATAAAGGAACCGCAGTAACAGTCTATTCAGAAAACAATGGTTGGTCAATGGTAAAAGTAAATGGAAACGAAGGATATGTCAGCACACAATACTTAACTTCGGCAAAAACTGAATCAAGCTCCAGTCCATCAGCTTCTCCTGCGAAAATGACAATAAAATATGTCAAGGTATACAGCGGTTCACTAAATATGAGAAAAAGTGCGTCAACAACAGCATCTATTATTGTGAAACTAGCAAAAGGGAAAGAAGTAAAAGTTTACTCAGAATCTGCAGGATGGGCAAAAATTGAAGCATTTGGTCAAATTGGATATGTTAGTAGTCAATATTTATCTACTAAAAAGTATGATGAGACTAGTAATACATCATCTCAAATCACAAAAACAATGTATGTAAATGTAAATACAGGTTCAAGTTTGAATTTTAGAAAAAATGCATCATCAAGTGCAATTATTCTCGCTAAATTAACAAATGGGAAGGAATTATCGGTTCATTCAGAAGAAAACGGCTGGGCAATGGTCACGGTTGATGGACAAACGGGGTATGTTAGTGCAGAATATCTCACCTCAGTTAAACCGTCAACTATTGAAAAAGCGGATGAACAAAAAGAATCATTTAAGTATAAATATGTTAATGTAAGCATTGGTTCAAGTTTAAACATGCGTACGAAAGCATCAGCGAATTCTTCTGTTATCGTTAAACTTGCAAATGGTGTAGAAATAAAAGTATATTCTGAAGCCAATGGCTGGGCACAGGTAGAAGCATACGGAAAGGTTGGTTATGTAAGTTCACAATACCTTTTAAATACTAAACCTAGTGCAGGAGAAGGTTCAGGTGCAACCATTGATAATAGCACGAATAATAATGAGATAGTTGAAAACGAAACGATTTCAAAATATGTAAACGTCATGATAGGATCAACATTAAACATGAGATCAGAACCTTCTACAATTGCTTCTGTTATGACTAAATTAACACGCAGTACAATGGTAACGGTATATTCAGAAGAAAATAATTGGGCAAAGGTTACAGTTAATGGTCAGACAGGTTATGTAAGTTCACAATATTTGTCAAATGAAGAACCATATTCACCAGAAACAAATGATAAAGATAATAATGAAACATATAATAAATATGATATAACTTTAGATGAATTAACTGGAATTCAAATGCTTGTTAATCCCCAAACTGATAAAACCTATGAAACATACATAAGAGAAGATGCATTAACAATAAATAGTTCATCTCGTGGTACCGTAAGAGGGACATCCTGGAATGTACGCGGTGGCGCCGGGACGAATTATTGGGTTGTTGGGACAGTTAGAAATGGTGACAGTGTGGAGATCCTTTCAAAAGTAATTGGTGAAGATGGGTACATTTGGTATGAAATTAACTATATTAAATCTTGGGTAAATGCAAGCCCAGAGGATGTAAAGTATTATTTAGATCCTGGTAATTTTACTGATACATCAGTTGACTCACTGCAATTTTTAAAATTATCTGTACCTGCTAATCTAAATGCTAATGAAGTAAATGAAAGAATTCTAGCTGGGAAAGGGATATTAGATGGGTTGGCCACAGCCTTTATTACAGCGGGAGAAGCATATCATGTAAATGAAATTTATTTAATATCACATGCTTTATTAGAGACAGGTTACGGAACTTCACAACTAGCTAATGGCGTGCTTGTGAATGGTAAGCGGGTTTATAATATGTACGGTATTGGTGCTTATGATGGATCTGCTGTAACTAGTGGTGCGAAATATGCCTATAATGCTGGGTGGTTTACACCTGAAGCAGCGATTATTGGCGGAGCGAAATTTATTGCTCAAGGTTATATTAGTGGTGGTCAAGATACGCTTTATGAAATGAGATGGAATCCTGCTTCTGCAATCATAAATGGGTATGCCTCACATCAATATGCAACAGATATTGGCTGGGCTGCAAAACAAGTAAAGCAAATTTATAATTTATATAGCTTAATAGACTCATATAATCTGGTATTAGATATACCTGAATATAATAAATATTAAAAAAGGGTTGACACTTTTTATAGTGTCAACCTTTTTTAATAATGGCTGTATACACAGACTTTGTTGTTATTTACCAAATAGTACGGTGTGGTTGATTGCAGCTAGAGATGCTCGCTTTCCGGGGGGGCGGGCGGTGAGCCTCCTCGGCGTAAACTCCTGTTTGAGTCTTACCTGTCCCGCTGCTCTAAGCAGGAGTCTCGCAATCTGCTCCAATCAACCTTAAGTAGTTATCGTTTTAAAAGCATCAATCTCTTAGAAAAAGAGCCTTAATAATACATAAATAATTAATTAGATATACGGTTTAGCTCACCCATTTACTATTCTATTGTTAACAATAGAATAGTAAATGGGTGTAACATGCAAAACACCGTTCCTTATTAAACGATGTTTTTGCTAAATCCGAATCAGCCTTTTCGTAAACGAAATACCAAATCCTCATTTGGGGTCACATATACAGTTTGTTGATTGTCATAAATGACATAACCAGGCTTAGATCCACTAGGCTTTTTAACATGCCGAATGGCTGTGAAATCAACTGGAACTGAACTTGAATTTTTAGCTTTACTAAAGTAAGCAGCAATATTTGCTGCTTCTAATATTGCAGTCTCTGATGGGTGTTTGCTTCTAATCACAACGTGAGAGCCGGGTATATCTTTCGTATGAAACCATACGTCATCACGAGCTGCTAATTTATTTGTTAAATATTCATTTTGCTTATTATTCTTGCCAACTACGATTTCAGTACCATCGCTTGAAAGATAATGTTCAAGTACTGGCTTTAATGATTTTTTCTTTTTAAGATTTCGAGATTGTCTTTGTTTTAAATAGCCGCCTTCCATCAATTCTTCACGAATTTCTTCAATGTCTCTTGGGGATGCAGATTCAATTTGTTGAATTAATCCCTCAAAATATTGTATTTCACTTCTAGCAATTTCAATTTGTTGTTGAACAACCTCAATTGAATTTTTCGCTTTTTGATATTTAGAAAAATATTTTTGAGCATTTTCAGACGGTGTTTTTTGAGGATCTAATGGGATTGTGACTACACCGTTATTTTCATCATAATAATTATTAACTTGAGCTGTTTTATCACCTTTTTTAACTGCATAAATATTTGCTGTTAACAATTCTCCATAAATCCGATATTGATTGGCTTTTTCAGCCTGATCTAATGTTGCTTCTAATTTCTTAATTTTATTTTCATTTTTCTTTTTTTCATTTACGATGAATCGTTCCAAATCATTTCCTTGCTGTTTTACACGGTCTCGTTCTGCTTTTCCATAGTAATAGCGGTCTAATAACTCAGAAACTGATGAAAAGGTTTTAGCCTCTGTACTTTCTAAATGTGTAAGATTCATCATATAAAAGGTTTCACGATTATTTTTATAAAAAATTTGTGGTTGTATTTTATTATCCCTAAGCTCGTTAATCATTGTAATAAATGTTTTTGGAACAGTTGAGCGATTCACTAATCCAGCACGATAGATAACTTCTTTTGCAAAAAGTGGTGAAATTCCAGCAAACTGCTGAACAAGCTGAGCATCAAGTTTGCCAGAGTTAAAATCCAGCTTTTTCAAGAATGTTTCCTCATCCGCTTCAAATGGATTAACCTTCCCTTGCTGTGGCGGCAGTACGTATGGTTGGCCAGGAAGAACTGTACGGTGTCGGTTAACGGCTGGAGACAAGTGTTTCACACTATCTAAGATCATATCACGATCTTTATCAACAAGGATGATGTTGCTGTGTCTTCCCATAATTTCTATCATTAATCGCTTTTCTGTAAGATCTCCAAGCTCATTTCTACTCTTAATATCAAGGATGATAATTCTTTCCATATCAAGTTGTTCAATATGTTCGATAATTCCTCCTTCTAAATGCTTTCTCAGCAGCATACAAAACATAGGTGGTTCACTTGGATTTTCATAGCTTTCATTCGTTAAATGAATTCTTGCATAGCTTGGATGAGCAGATAGAAATAAGCGATGATTTTTTCCACCTGCTCTTATTTGAAAAATTAGATCATATTTATAAGGTTGATGTATTTTTGTGATTTTACCATTTTGCAATCCTTCTTTTAATTCTTTAGTGATTGTATATGTAAATAAACCATCGAATGACATGGCTCAAATCCCTTCTGTCTAACATGCACCATGGGTGTATGAATATTTATGTATTTTCTAAAACCTGTTATAAGTTTTCTATCTGATTATAGCATGTTTTAGGACGAGGCTGAATAAGTTGTCTTATAGGTGAATTTCCATTTGAAGGAGATAAAAAATATCAACCGCCGAACTTCAATTAGGGGTGGAATAAGCTGGTAAAACACATTTTTGTTTAACACTTGTTTATTTGCAAAACTAAATATGAATGGAAGGTATGTTAAGCGGGTTCTGTACATCTGACAATTTTTTTGCTTTGAAAGGATTTAAGTCAGCTTGCAGGACTTATTAGCGAGAAATGGTTGCAGTCTTAAATGCAAAAATTTTTCTGTTTAAGGGGTGTGTAGGGAATTCATGAAATGGCATGAAATGAGATCAGAAGAAGTTATGAATTCGATTAGTACGGATGTAGAATCAGGGCTGACTAGTAAGGAGGCACAAAAAAGAGAACAGAAATTCGGTTACAATGAATTGAAAGAAGCAGATCGCCCTTCAGCGATTATTATCTTTTTAAGCCAATTTAAGGACTTTATGGTTCTTGTGTTATTAGCAGCTACATTGATCTCTGGCTTATTAGGAGAGTATATAGATGCCATTGCGATTATTGCAATTGTTATCGTAAATGGTGTTTTAGGGTTTTTTCAAGAGAGAAAAGCTGAACGCTCACTTGAAGCATTGAAAGAGCTTTCGGCACCCCAAGTTATGGCTTTACGAGATGGTGAATGGAGAAAAATCCCTTCAAAAGAATTAGTACCAGGCGATATCGTTAAATTTACAAGTGGGGATCGTATTGGTGCTGATATGAGATTAGTTGAAACAAAAAGCTTAGAAGTTGAAGAATCAGCGTTGACCGGTGAATCTCTTCCTGTACAAAAATCGGTAGAACCTATTTCAGGCGAAGAAGTTGGTCTTGGTGATCTAACAAATATGGTTTTTATGGGTACGTTAGTAACGAGAGGTTCTGGAATCGGAATCGTTATTGGTACAGGAATGAAAACAGCAATGGGGCAAATAGCAGATCTTTTGCAAAATGCTGAAACGATGGAAACACCTTTGCAGCGACGTCTTGAACAGCTAGGAAAAATTTTAATTGTTGTTGCCCTTTTCTTAACAGTACTTGTTGTGGGGATAGGTGTGTTACAAGGCCATGACCTTTATAATATGTTTTTAGCTGGTGTATCGTTAGCAGTTGCCGCAATACCTGAAGGACTGCCGGCAATTGTTACAGTCGCTTTATCACTTGGTGTTCAGCGAATGATTAAACAAAATTCGATTGTACGAAAATTACCAGCAGTTGAAACATTAGGCTGTGCATCTGTAATCTGTTCAGATAAAACTGGAACGATGACTCAAAATAAAATGACAGTTACACATGTGTGGGCTGGTGATAAGCAATGGAATGTAAGTGGTACTGGTTACCATCCACATGGAGAATTTTTTATTGAAGACAATCCAATTGATGTCGCAAAATCTAAAACGCTTCAACAAATTTTAACATTTGGTTCATTATGTAATAGTGCTGCAATTGTTGATCGTGATGGTCAGTTTCAGCTTGATGGTGATCCAACAGAGGGAGCTCTTTTAGTAGCAGCTATGAAAGCAGGACTAAATAAAGAGAGTTTATTACGGAATTTTGAAGTGATTGAAGAATTTCCGTTTGATTCAGCCAGAAAAATGATGAGTGTCATAGTAAAGGATAAAGCTGGAAAACGCTTTGTCGTAACAAAGGGAGCTCCTGATGTACTACTTGGCATTTCAAAACAAATTTTATGGAATGAAAAACAGGATAGTTTAAGCCGTGAGTATGAAGATAAGGTAAAACGTGCAATTGAATCTTTAGCATCTCAAGCACTCCGGACAATTGCGATAGCCTTTAAACCTTTACAATCCTCAGATAGAATCGTTACGAGTTTCGAAGCTGAAAAGGATTTAGTTTTTATCGGATTACAAGGGATGATTGACCCGCCGCGTCCTGAGGTAAAACAAGCTGTTAAGGAATGTCGTGATGCAGGAATAAAAACTGTTATGATTACTGGAGATCATGTCATAACAGCAAAAGCAATTGCCACACAATTAAATATTCTGCCTGCAAATGGTAAAGTAATGGAAGGGAAGGACTTATCTGCACTTTCAGTCGAAGAGTTAGAGGAAATAGTAGATAATGTATACGTGTTTGCAAGGGTATCACCCGAGCATAAATTAAAAATAGTTAAAGCACTTCAAAACCGTGGCCATATTGTTGCCATGACAGGTGATGGAGTAAATGATGCTCCCGCTATTAAAGCAGCTGATATTGGAATTTCAATGGGGATAACTGGTACGGATGTTGCGAAAGAAGCATCGTCACTTGTATTAGTAGATGATAACTTTGCTACAATAAAATCTGCAATAAAAGAAGGCAGAAATATTTACGAAAATATTCGTAAATTTATTCGTTATTTACTTGCTTCAAATGTCGGAGAAATTCTCGTTATGCTTTTTGCGATGTTACTTGGATTACCATTACCACTTGTACCGATACAAATCCTTTGGGTGAATCTAGTAACAGATGGTTTACCAGCGATGGCACTTGGCTTAGATCAACCTGAAGGTGATTTAATGAAACGTAAGCCACGACATCCAAAAGAGGGAGTATTTGCAAGAAGTCTTGGCTGGAAAGTAATCTCTCGTGGATTTTTAATTGGTGTGGCAACATTAGCTGCATTTATGATTGTGTATTATCGTAATCCAGATGATCTGGCATATGCACAAACAATTGCGTTTGCAACCTTAGTTATGGCTCAACTTATTCATGTATTCGATTGTCGCAGCGAAAAATCGATTTTTGATCGTAATCCGTTTGAAAATAAGTATTTAATTGGTGCTGTTATTTCGTCGATCCTATTAATGCTTGTTGTCATTTACTATCCGCCGTTACAACCAATTTTCCATACAATTCCGATTTTACTAAGAGACTGGTTATTAGTGTTAGGATTATCTTCAATTCCAACTTTTTTACTTGCAGGTTCACTTTTAACAAGAAAATCTGAGTAGACTATGTTATAATCCTTAAGGGGGTGACCCAAAAAGTCATCCCCTTTGCTTATTGGTTTAAAAACATGATATTTTATTATAGTATTGATTCATCATTTATTTTTAAACACTGAAAGTAATAAGCTGCCTGATAGAAAGAGATGTGATACATAATGGTAGTAAGTATGACTGGATTTGGTCGGGCAAGTGGGCAAATAAATTCATGTTTTCTGACAGTTGAATTAAAGTCGGTAAATCATCGATTTCTTGAAATAAGTGTAAAAATGCCGAAACAATTTATGTGGCTTGAAGATAAAATAAAAAAACTTATCTCCCAATATGTTAGTAGGGGGCGTATTGAAGTTTATGTCAATATCGAAGGTGAATCATTAGTAGATAAATCCATCAATATAGATTGGGTTTTATTAACTCAATTTGTTGATTCCCTTAAGCAAATAAAGGCGCGCTTTTCTTTAAATGACGAAATTTCACTTGATCATATTTTATCCTTAGGTGAAGGCTTAGATATTAAAGAAGAGCCCAAATCAAATGTCGATATAGAAAATGTCCTATTACATACAGTAAAGTCAGCACTTCAAAAGTTAACAGAAATGAGAAAAACGGAAGGTGAACAGTTAGCGCTTGATCTAAAACAAAGGCTGGTAGCTATGACAAACATAACAGTTGATTTAGAATCTACTGCACTCTCAATTATTGAGCAATATCGTGAAAAACTTCAAAAACGAGTATCAGAATATGTTTCAGGTATAATTGATGAAAATCGTATTTTAACCGAAGTAGCACTATTTGCCGATAAAGCAGATATAAGTGAAGAATTAACAAGAATACATAGCCATATTTATCAATTCGGAGAATCATTACAAGCAAATGGACCTATTGGTCGTAAACTTGATTTCATCGTACAAGAACTAAACAGGGAAGTAAACACCATTGGTTCAAAAGCAAATGATAGTCAAATTGCAAAAAATGTCGTTGAATTAAAAAGTATTATTGAAAAATTAAGAGAACAAGTTCAAAATATTGAATAAGGTCATTTGTAAAGTCTAAATTAATCAGAAATTGAAGATGTTTTAAGCCTTCAATTTCTGATTAGGCTGAATCTTAGAGTGTTTTGACTGTAAAGAAAAATGTTTAAAGTTAAGCCTTAGTACATAAATTTAATAATTTCCTTCTATTAAAACGTACTATTGATTATAAACAAACTTTAAAGGAAAAAATAGACTTGTCCTTAATTAGGGGTAGGGGGAGAATACATATGAGCATTAAACTAATTAATATTGGCTTTGGCAATATTGTTTCTGCCAATCGCATTATTTCAATCGTTAGTCCTGAATCAGCTCCAATTAAGAGAATCATTCAAGACGCAAGAGACAGAGGCATGCTAATTGATGCGACATATGGCCGACGTACACGAGCGGTTGTCATAATGGATAGTGATCACATTATCCTGTCAGCTGTTCAGCCAGAAACAGTTGCTCAACGACTTTCAAATAAAGATGATTTATCAGACGAAGGGTAGGGAATAGAAGCATTGATAAAAGAACGAGGATTGTTAATCGTCCTATCAGGTCCTTCTGGTGTAGGAAAAGGAACGGTTAGAAAAGAATTATTTTCGCAAGAAGATACATCATTCGAATATTCTATTTCAATGACAACAAGGAAACCACGTGAAGGAGAAGTTGATGGAATCGACTACTTCTTTAAATCCCGTGAGGAATTTGAAGAATTGATTTCACAAAATAAACTTTTAGAGTGGGCTGAATATGTTGGAAATTATTATGGTACACCGATCGATTATGTAGAAAAAACGTTAAGTGAAGGTAAAGATGTCTTTCTTGAAATTGAAGTACAAGGTGCACTTCAAGTACGAAATGCCTTCCCTGAAGGATTGTTTATTTTCCTTAGTCCGCCTAGTTTAAGTGAGCTAAAAAATCGAATTGTCACAAGAGGTACGGAAACAGAAGAGTTAATTAATAATCGTATGAAAATGGCAAAAGAAGAAATTGTGATGATGGATGCTTATGATTACGTTGTAGAAAATGATCATGTAAAATTAGCTTGTGAACGAATTAAAGCTATCGTCATTGCAGAGCATTGTCGACGCGAACGGGTAGCACCTCGTTACAAAAAAATTCTGGAGGTTGAATAATATGTTATATCCATCAATTGATGTTTTAATGAACAAATTAGATTCCAAATATACACTTGTAACTGTTGCGGCAAAGCGCGCACGTGAAATGCAAGAACTTAGTGATCAGCAAATTGCTAAACCAGTATCTTATAAATATGTTGGGAAAGCATTAGAAGAAATTAACGCAGGTCTATTAAATTATCAACGCCCAGAAAAATAATGTAGACAATAACAACCTAGGTTATAGGTTGTTATTTTTTTCAAAAAGGTATTAGGAGTAGGAATATATCATTAGGATAAGGAGCTTCTTCTTATCTGATAAAAGGGGTGGAGAGTATGGTAACTGGAAAGAAAATTTTACTTTGTGTTAGCGGCGGGATTGCCGTCTACAAAGCTTGTGCCTTAACAAGTAAATTAGTACAAGCAGGAGCGGAAGTAAAGGTGATTATGAGTGATTCAGCAATGGAATTTGTTTCACCCTTAACCTTCCAAGCCTTATCTCGAAACGAAGTATACTATGACACATTTGATGAGAATAATCCGAAAGTTATTGCACATATCGATCTTGCAGATTGGGCAGATATCGTTCTAGTTGCACCTGCAACGGCCAACGTAATTGGAAAGCTTGCACATGGGATTGCAGATAATATGCTTACTACAACATTGCTTGCAACAACTGCACAAGTTTGGATTGCACCTGCTATGAACGTACATATGTATGAACATCCAGCTGTCAAAAAAAATATCCAAACTCTAAATGAATATGGATATCAATTTATTGAACCTAGTGAAGGTTTTTTAGCATGTGGATATGTGGGAAAAGGAAGACTTGAAGAACCGGAAAAAATTGTAAATTTACTTAATCAATATTTTGAAAAGAGAGCTTTAGGCCAGCCGCTTAAAGGTGTGAATATTGTCATAACGGCAGGACCAACTAGAGAAAAAATTGATCCTGTTCGCTATATTACCAATCATTCTACAGGTAAAATGGGATATGCAATCGCGGAAGAAGCGGCCAAATTAGGTGCAAATGTAACGTTAATTTCAGGACCTACCTCGCTTGCAACGCCAGCATATGTGAATACCATTTATATTGAATCAGCACAAGAAATGTATGACTGTGTAATGAAATATTTCCCACAAGCAGATGTTGTGATTAAATCAGCTGCAGTAGCGGATTATCGACCAAAAATCACCTATGACCAAAAGTTAAAAAAGCAAGATGGTTTACTTTCTTTCGAAATGGAAAGAACAACTGATATTTTAAAAGAACTTGGTAAGCGGAAAAAACATCAATTACTAGTTGGGTTTGCTGCAGAAACAAATAATGTAGAAGAATATGCAAAGAAAAAGCTGGAAACGAAAAACTTAGATCTTATTGTCGCTAATAATGTAACCTCAGAAGGAGCAGGATTTGGTACTGATACGAATATTGTCACCATCTTTGATCGTAATCTTGATAAGCTCGAGTTGCCACTTATGTCAAAGCACGAAGTAGCAAAAAAACTACTAGAAAAGGTACAGTTGCTTCTAAGGGTGGAGAATAAATGAAATATGCCAGTGTCATCGTTGATGTGCCAGCAAAGCAAACAGATCGAGCCTTTGATTATAAAATACCTGAAGAGTGGCAAGAGTTACTAATACCAGGAATGAGGGTCATTGTTCCATTTGGTCCTCGGAAAGTACAAGGCTTTGTAATCGAGACAAAAGACCAGTCAGATTGGAACCGTCTAAAGCCTATTGCGGAAATAGTCGATTTAACACCTTGTTTAACACCAGAGCTATTGGAGCTTGGTCAATGGCTAACAGAGAAAACATTATGCTTTAAAATATCAGCTTTTCAAGCCATGCTTCCAGCAGCTATGAAAGCGAAATACGAAAAAGGATTAAGACTTTTGACAGATGACCTGAAAAATTTAACTGAGATTCTTCAACCCTATTTTCAAAAGAATGACCAAGTAAAGCTTACCGATATTGAACAAACTGTTCCATTGCGTATCATTCAAAAAGAAATTGAGAAAAGCTATTTAGAAGTTATCTATAATGTAAAGCAAAAAACAAATAAAAAAACGGTTAAGGTCATTAAACGAAATCAATCGATTTTACAATTAACAGAACTTTTTAAGCAATTTCCTGCAAATGCCAGAAAACAATTAGACATTATCAACTATTTTATTTCAAATCAGATTAACGAAATTCCATTACACGATTTATTAATAGAGGCTAACTCTTCATATGCTTCGGTAAAAGCACTTATCAAAAAGGAAATTTTCGTCGAAGAAATAAAAGAGGTTTATCGTGATCCATATCAAGATAGGGATTTTAAAAAAACAAATGCTTTACTTTTAAATAATGAACAACAACAAGCAATTGCACCAATCCTGGATTCAATTAGGGAAACGTTTCATGATGTTTTTCTCTTATATGGAGTAACGGGAAGCGGGAAAACAGAGATTTATCTTCAGTCAATAGAAGAGGTGATAAGAAAAGGAAAAGAAGCGATTGTCCTCGTTCCAGAGATTTCGCTAACACCGCAGATGGTTAATCGTTTTAAAGGGCGTTTTGGAGCAAAGGTAGCTGTTTTACATAGTGGACTTTCTTCTGGTGAAAAATATGATGAATGGCGAAAAATTCAACGAAAAGAAGTACAGGTTGTAGTTGGGGCAAGATCAGCTATTTTTGCACCTTTTGAAAACTTAGGGATGATTATTATCGATGAAGAGCATGAGTCAAGTTATAAACAAGAAGAAAACCCTCGTTATCATGCAAGAGATGTTGCTATTTATCGAGCACAAATTCATAAATGTCCGGTTGTATTGGGAAGTGCAACACCAACATTAGAATCATTTGCAAGATCTAAAAAAGATGTTTACAAATTATTATCTCTAAAAGAGCGAGTAAATAAGCGATCAATGCCCCGTGTAGATATTATTGATATGAGAGAAGAACTTAGAAGTGGTAACAGGACAATGTTTTCTAATGTTTTAATTGAGAAACTGACTGAAAGACTTGAGAAGGGTGAACAATCTGTATTATTACTCAATAAAAGGGGTTATTCTTCATTTGTGATGTGTCGTGATTGTGGTTTTGTCATTCAGTGTCCACATTGCGATATTTCTTTAACATATCACAGACACGGACAACAGTTAAAATGCCATTATTGTGGTCATGAGGAACAGATGCCAAATGTATGTCCAGAATGTCAGAGCGAACATATTCGATTTTTTGGAACAGGTACACAGCGAGTGGAGGAAGAATTAGTAAAGGTTCTTCCACAATCTCGAATCATTCGCATGGATGTTGATACCACCGGAATGAAAGGTTCACACGAGAAACTGTTAACAAAATTCGGTCAGAAAGAAGCCGATATATTATTAGGAACGCAAATGATCGCTAAGGGTCTTGATTTCCCAGATGTGACACTTGTTGGTGTTTTAACAGCTGATACTATGCTGAATTTGCCAGACTTTCGAGCTTCTGAGAAAACATTTCAACTTCTCACACAAGTTAGCGGTAGAGCAGGTAGACATGAACTTCCTGGAGAAGTCATTATCCAAACCTATGCTCCCGAGCATTATAGTATACAGTTGGCAAGTCATTATGATTATGATTTGTTTTTTGAACGAGAAATGCAACTTCGTAAAAACCATGCTTACCCACCTTATTACTACTTAGCCCTTCTTACAGTCTCACATCCAGAAATAACAAAGGTTGTTTCAGTAACTGAGAAAATTGTTCAATTTTTAAGATGGAATGTAGAAAATGAAACGAAAATTCTTGGTCCTGTAGCTTGTCCTATTCCAAGGATCAAAGATAGATATCGATACCAATGCATGGTAAAATACAAACGGGAAAAGAACTTGAACGAAACCTTAAGAAAAATTATGGAACACTTCCAGCCTGAGATAAATTCAGAAGATTTAACAATAGCAATTGATTTAAGCCCTAATACGATGATGTAGGTGTAGTTTATTTAGTTTAAATCACTTAGAATGATATCCTCTAGAGGTCTTCTATCGGGGCTGACCAAGGCGCTTTTTTTATATAAAAGTAAGTATTAAAATCTATGTACTTAGTGTTGATATCTAGCTCCAGCTCCGAGACAGTCCCTCGAGGTCATAAGCCACGAATGAAATGAAGGAAAAAACACACCTTCATATCATTCACGTCTTCTGCTTGTCGGGGGTGGTCAAGGTGCTTACGCTTTTAAATTATAGGAGGAATTTTTTTGGCAGTTAAACCGATTGTTATGTTTCCGGCAGATGTTTTAGAACAACCTTGTGAGAAGGTAACTGTATTTGATCGGAAGCTAACAAGGCTTATTAAAGATATGTATGATACGATGATTGAATATGACGGTGTAGGTCTCGCGGCACCACAAATTGGACTCTCGTTACAAGTTGCAATTGTTGATATAGATGATCATCATGGAACGATAGAATTAATAAATCCTGAAATTGTAGAAAAACGTGGAGAACAAACAGGTCCTGAAGGCTGTTTAAGTTTTCCAGGCTTGTTTGGAGAAGTGAAAAGAGCAAATTACGTAAAGATTCGCACCTATAATCGAAAAGGTAAATTAAGAATAATCGAAGCAGAAGGATTTCTTGCTAGGGCTATTCAGCATGAAATCGATCACTTAGATGGTGTGTTATTTACATCAAAAGTTGAAAAGTATTTAGATGAAGAGGATTTAGAAAGCGTGGAAGGATGACTTCAAATGACAAGAATTATATTTATGGGGACACCAGATTTCTCTGTGCCAATTTTACGCAATCTCGTAAAAGAAGGCTATGACATTGTGGGTGTTGTCACACAGCCTGATCGACCAAAAGGACGTAAAAAAACATTAACACCGCCACCTGTAAAAGTAGAAGCAGAAAAGCATAATATTAAAGTACTTCAACCTGAAAAAATTCGTCATGAGCTTGATGAAGTTCTTGCTTTACAACCTGATTTAATTGTGACAGCTGCATTTGGGCAATTATTGCCAAAAGAGTTACTTGATGCACCTAAATATGGATGTATTAATGTCCATGCTTCACTTTTACCAGAATTAAGAGGTGGAGCTCCTATTCATTATTCTATCCTTCAAGGGAAGGATAAGACTGGGATCACGATTATGTATATGGCTGAAAAGCTTGATGCTGGTGATATTCTCACACAAGAGGAAGTTCATATAGAGGATCGTGATACAGTTGGGACTCTTCATGATAAGTTAAGTGAAGCAGGGGTGAAGCTCTTATCTGAAACGATTCCACAATTACTAGCTGGAAAGCTAACTCCAGAACAGCAAGATGATACAAAAGCAACATTTGCACCAAATATAAAACGTGAACAAGAAAAAATTGATTGGACAAGTACTGGAGAGATAATCTACAACCAGATTAGAGGTCTAAATCCTTGGCCTGTTGCGTTTACAACATATAAAACTCAACTTATGAAGATATGGTGGGGAGAAAAAATGCCAAGCAAAAATGATTCACCTCCAGGTACAATCATTGGAATTGACCAAGATGGATTTGTAGTTGCAACTGGAAATACAACAGCGATAAAAATTACAGAACTCCAACCATCTGGTAAGAAGAAAATGACCGGTGAAGACTTCTTGAGAGGAACAACAATTTCTGTTGGTGAAAAATTAGGCGATGAAGATGAAAAAAACAACTAATGTACGGGATGTAGCAGTAGAGACATTATTACAAATTGAAAAAAATCAGGCATATAGCAATTTACTACTTAACTCAATAATTAAGAAACATCAGGTGAATGAGAAGGATATTGGCCTCCTAACAGAGATTGTTTATGGCACCCTTCAAAGAAGAGATACACTAGATTATTATTTAGCGGGATTTTTAAAAAAATCTAAAATTGAAGCGTGGGTACGAATTTTATTACGCATCTCTATCTACCAAATGGTCTATCTTGATCGAATTCCAGAAAGAGCAATTTTATTCGAAGCAGTTGAAATAGCAAAAATGCGTGGACATAAAGGAATCGCTTCGTTAGTTAATGGAGTATTAAGATCATTTCAAAGAGAAGGCATTCCAAACATAGAAGAAATTCCTGATCGTGTTGAAAGATTATCCGTAAAAACAAGTCATCCTAAATGGTTAGTTGAAAAATGGATTGCCCAATTTGGCTATGAAGAAGCGGGAAAAATGTGTGAAACAAACCTATTGCCACCAACACAAACTGCTCGTGTGAATCAAATGAAAATAACAGTTCATGACCTATTAGCAGACTTAGCGAATAAAGAAATTTTAGTGGAGCCTGGTGATTTGTCCGTTGATGCAATAAAAGGAATGAAGGGTAATCTTGCTTTAACAAATGCATTTAAAGAAGGTCTGTTATCTATACAAGATGAGAGCTCTATGTTAGTAGCTAGGGCACTTAATCCTCAACAAGGTGAAAAAGTTTTAGACGCATGTGCAGCCCCAGGGGGGAAATCTACACATATTGCTGAAAGAATGAATGGAACTGGTGAAATACATTCATTAGATCTCCACGAACATAAGGTAAAATTAATTAAACAACAAGCTGAACGATTAGAATTAAAAAACATCTTACCTGAAGCATTAGATAGTCGTCTGGCTGGTGAAAGATTTGAAAAGGAAAGCTTTGATCGAATCTTAGTTGATGCACCATGCTCCGGTTTTGGCGTCATTCGAAGGAAGCCAGATATTAAATATACTAAATCACAACAAGATGTTATAAAGCTAGCCGAACTACAAAGTAAAATTTTACAGGCTGTTGCACCTTTATTAAAAAGAAATGGTGTGTTAGTTTATAGTACATGTACAATTGATCAAGAAGAAAATAATGACGTCGTTCGTAAGTTTTTAGAGACAAACCAAGAGTTTGAACAGGATAATGGTGTAAAACAGCTCTTACCTGAAAAACTTCATCCTTATATTCATAACGGTGAAGTACAGTTACTGCCACATTACTTTGGAACTGACGGTTTTTATATAGCATGTTTACGAAAGAAGGGTTAAAATTGGAACAAGCGAAAGTAACAAGGACAAAAAAAGACATCGAACTTACGAAAACAAATCCCTCTATCTACTCTTTGGAGTTACCTGAATTAGAGGAATGGCTGAAGGAACATGGTGAAAAATCATTCCGTGCTAATCAAATTTTTGACTGGCTTTATACGAAAAGAGCAACTAGCTTTGAAGACATGTCAAATCTTTCTAAGGGTTTACGTACTTTATTAAATGAACACTTTACAATTACAACATTAAAAACCTTAATCCAACAAACGTCAAAGGATGGTACGATTAAGTTTTTATTTGAACTTCATGATGGCTATTCTATTGAAACAGTTTTAATGCGACATGATTATGGGAACTCTGTATGTGTAACAACACAAGTAGGTTGTCGAATTGGGTGTACGTTTTGCGCTTCTACATTAGGTGGCTTAAAAAGAAATTTAGAAGCAGGAGAAATCGTTGCTCAGGTCGTAAAAGTACAACAAGCACTTGACGAGTTTGAGGAAAGAGTTAGTCATGTTGTTATTATGGGGATAGGAGAGCCTTTTGATAATTATGATGAAATGATGTCATTCTTAAAAATAATTAATCATGATAAAGGATTAAATATTGGGGCTCGTCATATCACTGTCTCAACGAGCGGAATCATTCCAAAAATTTATAAGTTTGCTGATGAAAAGCTGCAAATCAATTTTGCTATTTCGTTACATGCCCCAAATACTGAATTACGTTCAAAGCTCATGCCGATAAATAGAGCATATAAACTACCTGATTTAATTGAAGCAGTAAAATATTATGTCAATAAAACAGGCAGACGTATAAGCTTTGAATATGGATTATTTGGCGGCGAAAATGATCAAGTGGAACATGCTGATGAATTAGCAAAACTTGTCAAGGGATTAAAATGCCACATAAATTTAATTCCCGTGAACTATGTTCCAGAAAGAAATTATGTGAGAACGCCGAAAGAACAAATTAAATTATTTGAAGATACGCTTAAAAAACATGGTGTAAATGTAACAACACGAAGAGAACAAGGCCATGACATCGATGCAGCATGTGGACAACTTCGAGCTAAGGAGCGTAAAGAGGAGACGAGGTGACCAAAGGTGGAAACTTTCTTTTTGTCAGATAGGGGAAAAGTTAGACAACATAATGAAGATTGTGTTGGTGTTTTTGAAAATGAAATTGGTGTGCTAGCAATTGTTGCTGATGGTATGGGAGGTCATCTGGCTGGTGATGTTGCTAGCCAAATGACCATCAATACCTTTGAAACATTATGGAATCAAGTCAAAAACATTGAGAATCCTAAAGAGGCTGAAGCCTGGTTTTTAACAAGTGTTGAAGAAGTTAATAAAGCTGTCTATGAACATTCTTTATCACATCCAGAATGTCAAGGAATGGGGACAACAATTGTCGGTGCACTTGTTACTTCTAAATTTGCTACGATTGGACATATAGGTGATAGTCGTTGTTACTTATTGAATAACAGTGGGTATAAACAAGTAACAAATGATCATTCACTTGTAAATGAATTAGTTAGGTCCGGCCAAATTTCCAAGGAAGATGCCGAACATCATCCACGGAAAAACGTTCTTCTACGAGCTCTTGGTACAGAACAAAAAGTTGAGCTTGATGTATCTACAATAGAAATCGATCAAGGCGATGTATTATTATTATGTTCTGATGGATTATCTAATAAGGTATCGGATGATGAAATGTATGGTGAATTGTCAAACAATCAACCACTTTCACAGAAAGCGACATCACTTGTACAGTTAGCAAATGAAAATGGCGGAGAAGACAATATTTCTCTAGTTTTACTAAAAATGACGGCAAATCATGAATTAGGTGAAGAGCTGTGTTAATAGGTAAACGGATTAGTGGTCGTTATAAAATTCTAGAAGTCATAGGCGGAGGCGGAATGGCTAATGTCTATTTAGCCCGAGATATGATTCTGGAAAGAGACGTAGCCATGAAAGTGCTACGATTTGATTTTTCTAACGATGACGAATTTATTAAAAGGTTTAGAAGAGAAGCGCAATCTGCTACGAGTCTAGCTCACCCTAATGTAGTTAGTATTTATGATGTTGGAGAAGAAGATAACATTTACTATATCGTTATGGAATATGTAGAGGGTCAGACGTTAAAACAATACATACAGCAGTTTGCACCTGTTCATCCTAGAAAAGCCGTAAATATTATGGAACAAATTGTATCTGGGATTCAACATGCACATGATAATCAAATTATTCATCGGGATATAAAGCCGCATAATATTCTAATCGATCATAATGGAAATGTGAAAGTAACAGATTTTGGGATTGCTATGGCTCTAAGCTCAACGACTATTACTCAAACAAACTCAGTATTAGGATCTGTTCATTATTTATCACCGGAACAAGCTAGAGGTGGTCTTGCAAACAAAAAGTCTGATATATATTCTTTAGGCATTGTCTTATTTGAAATGCTGACTGGACGATTACCATTCGATGGTGAATCAGCTATTTCTATAGCCCTAAAGCATTTACAATCTGAAACACCATCAGCTAAAAGATGGAATCCTGATATCCCACAAAGTCTAGAAAATATTATCTTAAAAGCGACAGCAAAGGATCCATTTCATCGCTATCAATCTGCAGATGAAATGGAAGAAGATCTAGAAACAGTTTTTGATGTTAGTAGGTTAACCGAGCCGCGATTTTCTATTCCTGAAGATGATGAAGTGACAAAGGCCATCCCTATTATTACGAATGAAAATATAAATAGAGACAAAATTGACGATACAATTGTCCATGCACCTGAAAATGATGACATTCATAAATCAACGAATAAACAGCAAAAAAACCAGAAAATCAAAAAGGAAAAAAAGAAGAAAAAACCAGGTAAAAACAAGCTAGCTATCATCCTTATTACTACTTTTTTCATTTTACTTGCAGCAGGTGTCTCAGCTTTTACAATAGTTCCTCCTTTACTATTACCGAAGGATATTGAAGTACCTGATGTAAGTGGTAAATCTTATGATGATGCTGTAGATATTCTTACGGAAAAAGGCTTTGAAATCGATGAACCTGTCCGTGTTTCAGATGAAAAAATCGAAGAAGGCTATGTCATAAAAACGAATCCATCTGCAAATGAAATAACCAAAGAAGGTGCAACGATCACGATCTATGAGAGTACAGGTAAAGAAAAAATTGTACTTGAGGATTATGTTGGTAGAAATATTGATCGTGTGAAAGCGATTCTTGAAATGAAGGGCTTTAAAAATATTGACGTGAAACCTGAGTCGAATGAAACTCAAGCTGCCGGTACAATTCTAACTCAATTTCCTGAAATTGGTGAAGAGGTTATACCTACTGAAGAGACAATTGAATTTACAGTCAGTACAGGACCGAAGCAAGTCGCAATTAACGAACTTGTTGGAAAAAGTAAGGAAGAAATCGATGAATACGTGAGTGCTAATGGATTTATTACTTCTGTTTCAGAGGAGCATTCATCAGACATTCCAAAAGGGCATCTTGTTTCACAATCTCCCGAGCCTGGTACAAAAGTCGTGCCAAGAGAAACGACATTACAACTTGTGTACTCATCAGGACCTGAAGAATTGCCGCGGAAAACAGTAACGAAAACAGTTGATATTCCTTATAATCCAGAAATAGTTGGACAAGAGCAAGAAGTCTCGATCCTTATTGACGATGCGGAGCATTCAATTTCAGACACTTATAAAACATTTAAAATTTCAAGTCCAAAGGTTGAGACACTAAATTTCACAATTGAATCTGGACAAGTGGCTTATTACCAAATAATCATAGATAATGAGGTTGTCACTTCTGAGACAATTCCATATCCAAACGACTAATAAAGTGACTACCTGCCATCAGAAAGTAGATGGTAGGTAAAATATTATTTTATAGGTATATCAAAATATTTTAATTGACACACTTTTACTATGGAAATTACGTGGAGAAGATGAGGATGTCTTTATTTTGAATAGACATATGAAGAACAAAAATGTTCAAGGAGGTTATTCATGCCACAAGGGAAAATAGTGAAGGCTCTTAGTGGTTTTTACTATGTGCAAGATGGAGAAAGATTTATTCAATGCAGGGGCAGAGGGGTTTTTCGGAAAAATAAAATTACCCCCCTTGTAGGTGACGAGGTAGTATATCAAGCAGATAATGACCAAGAGGGCTATATACTTGAAGTATTTGATCGTAAAAATGAATTAATAAGACCGCCGATTTGTAATGTTGACCAAGCAATTCTTGTCTTTTCAGCTGTTGAACCTGATTTTAGCCCAACATTACTTGATCGTTTTCTTGTATTAATTGAAGCCAATGACATTGAACCTATAATTGTTGTAAGTAAGACAGATTTAATTCCGTCAAAGGAAATTAAAGAAAAAGTGATTTCCTATGCAAAAGATTATAAAAATATAGGGTACACAGTATTTTTAACATCAACGGTCGAGTCTACTGTTGAGCATGATTTGCAACCAATTTTAAATGAAAAAATATCCGTTTTTGCAGGGCAATCTGGGGTTGGGAAATCATCCTTATTAAATATTTTGAGACCGGATCTTGACCTTAAAACGAACGATATTTCCACTCATTTAGGGCGTGGTAAACATACGACTAGACATGTTGAATTAATCGCAGTTGGCTCTGGATTTGTTGCAGATACACCAGGTTTTAGTTCATTAGATTTTACAGGTATTGAGGTTGAGGAATTAACTTACTGTTTTCCAGAAATGAAAGAAAGAAGTGGGGATTGTAAGTTTCGCGGCTGCACACATGTAAAAGAGCCGAAATGTGCGATTAAAGATGCAGTGGAAAATGGGGAAATTCCACTATATAGATATGAACATTATTTATCATTTATTGAAGAAATCAAAGAGAGAAAGCCGAGGTATTAATATGATAAAAATTGCTCCATCTATTTTATCGGCAAATTTTGCTAAATTGGGAGAAGAAATCAAAGATGTAGAAAATGGCGGCGCTGATTATATTCATGTAGACGTCATGGATGGTCACTTTGTGCCGAACATTACCATTGGACCATTGATTGTTGAAGCGATTCGTCCAGTTACAAAGCTACCTTTAGATGTGCATTTGATGATTGAGAAACCAGACCTCTATATCGATGACTTTGTACGTGCTGGTGCAGATATTATTACCGTTCATGTAGAAGCGTGTAATCATCTTCATCGAACCATTCAATTAATAAAGTCAAAAGGAATTAAAGCAGGAGTTGTGTTAAATCCACATACACCAATAGAGTCCATTCAACATATTCTTGAAGATATTGATATGGTCTTATTAATGACAGTTAATCCAGGTTTTGGTGGACAAGCATTTATTCCACAAGTGTTGCCAAAAATTAAACAGCTGGCAAATATAATAAAGGAAAAACAGCTTTCAATCGAAATTGAAGTTGATGGTGGGGTAAACGAAGAAACAGCCAAACAATGTGTTATGGCAGGAGCTACAGTTCT
Organism: Metabacillus sediminilitoris; assembly: GCF_009720625.1. Taxonomy (NCBI): domain Bacteria; kingdom Bacillati; phylum Bacillota; class Bacilli; order Caryophanales; family Bacillaceae; genus Metabacillus; species Metabacillus sediminilitoris. Next base: position 3,682,316 of record NZ_CP046266.1, on the reverse strand, counting down.
TGTTGCAGGCTCAGCCATTTATAATACAACTGATCGAAAACAAGCAATTGCCAACTTAAAGCAAGCTGTTCTATCTTAATAATTTCAGAAAAAGTTCTGACGCAAATAGGTGTCAGACTTTTTTCATTTCATAAATATCATAAAAGCAAAAAGGAGTAAATATGAAGAAAATCGCACTTGTTGCAGGAGGTCCAAAAGAATTTGTCCCTGCATTAACAAATTATCACGATAAAGATGTCACATGGGTAGGTATTGACAAAGGGGTTATTTATATTCAAGAATCAGGCTTACCATTATCACATGCTTTTGGAGATTTCGATTCAATATCGATTGAAGAAAAAAAGGCACTATCGAATACATTAGCTTCTCTTTCATTATACTCTTCTGAAAAAGATAAAACCGATACAGAACTTGCATTAGAATGGGCTGTCATGCAAAAACCAGAAATCATTTATCTATTTGGTGCAACCGGTGGAAGAATAGATCATTTGCTAGCGAATATTCAACTTTTAGTCAAGCAAATGTCTTTCCGAAATATAGAGTTGATTGATAAGCAAAATCATATCACGCTCTTTACCCCAGGAACATATACAATAAAGAAGCACAAGGAATTAAAATATATATCATTTATTCCGATTAGTCATGAAGTTAAGGGTATAACGTTACAGGGGTTTAAATACCCGTTACAAAATCGAGATATTAGTATTGGGTCAACCCTATGTGTTAGTAATGAACTCGTTATTGAACGAGGTACTTTTTCTTTTCATGACGGCATATTAATAATGATAAGAAGTAGAGATTGATCCTTGTGACCAAAGAGATAGGGTCTAGCGTCATTTTTTTTCTTATTCTGAATATAATGCTACAGAACTGATTTATTCTAATGAAAACTTGGCGACAAATAGAACCTTTAAGCAAGTATAATGACATGTTTAATGATTTGGTTGAGGAGGGAAAGAATGAAATTCTATACAATTAAGTTACCGAAGTTTTTAGGAGGAATTGTTCGGGCGATGCTCGGTTCATTTAAAAAAGATTAAGAAAAAAGCACCGTTATTTTCGGTGCTTTTTTCTTAGCTTATTTGTTTGTTTATATATGGAATATGAAACAAGCTGCTATCAAAGCAAACTAGGATAAGCTAGCATTTCATGATTTCTGCTAATAACGCTAGAGTTTAATGAAAATTAAACTCGCTCAACTTTACCAGATCTTAAAGCGCGAGCAGATACATATACCTTTTTCGGTTTACCGTTAACTAAGATGCGAACTTTTTGAAGGTTTGCGCCCCAAGTACGTTTATTAGCGTTCATTGCGTGTGAACGTGCATTGCCTGAACGAGTTTTTCTACCAGTAATAACGCATTTACGTGCCATGTTATTCCCTCCTTACTACAAAAAAACATAACATATTTTACGATAATCATGTACTAAAGCCATGAGATACTTTAATAATTTATCATAATCAAATCTAGAATGCAATACTTCTATAGTAAAGCTTTCAAGAATTTTTCCTTGACATCATATTTTAAGCTAATTTGATAAAAACTAAGGATGTTTTCGCAAACTTTGTTGATTTTTCCCAAGTAGTGCGGTGTGATTGATTGCAGCGAGAGGATGCTCGCTTTTTTAGCGGAGCGGGCGGTGAACCTCTTCGGCGTAAACGCCTGTGGGATCTCACCTGTCCCTCTGCTCCCGCAGGAGTCTCGCAATCTGCTCCAAACTCTTAGAAAAGAACCAAAACTAAATGGCAAACAAACGTTTATACTTGATTTTATTATTTAGTTTTGAGCTTTGAATTGTGAACGAACATCACGAGTACTAGGCCGATCATGGAGGTTGCGCTTTTCAAATGAATACCCTTATAGTAAAATGATTGTAGCCAGTGAGAACAATTCCAAAGGGGGAACGATCATGTCCATTGAATTAAAAACAATGTACGGACAAATTGATATATCTAACGAAGTCATTGCAACCATTGCCGGTGGTGCTGCTATAGACTGTTATGGTATTGTTGGAATGGCATCAAAGAATCAAATAAAAGATGGTCTTACGGAAATACTTCGAAAAGAAAACTTTAGCAGAGGCGTAATAGTACGCCAAGATGATGAATCTATTAACATTGATATGTATATTATTGTCAGCTATGGTACAAAAATTTCTGAAGTCGCACATAACGTTCAAACAAAAGTTAAGTATACGTTAGATCAGACGGTTGGACTTGCTGTTGATTCTGTAAATATTTTTGTACAAGGTGTTCGTGTAGCGAACACATAGTTAGGAGGAAATGACCTGTGTCAATTACAACTTTAGATGGTAAGCGTTTTGCGGAAATGATTTTGCAAGGTGCGCATCACCTATCAAATAATGCAAAATTAGTCGATGCATTAAACGTTTTTCCTGTTCCTGATGGTGATACTGGAACAAATATGAATTTATCTATGACATCAGGAGCTAAAGAGGTCAAAAACAATACAATAGATCATATAGGTAAGGTTGGTTCGGCTTTATCGAAAGGTCTTTTAATGGGTGCACGTGGAAATTCCGGTGTAATCCTTTCTCAATTATTCAGGGGCTTCTCAAAATCGATTGAATCAAAACCTACAATTAATAGTGTTGAATTTGCTGGTGCTCTTCAGGCAGGTGTTGATACTGCATATAAAGCAGTAATGAAACCTGTTGAAGGAACAATTTTAACAGTTGCAAAGGATGCTGCGAAAGCTGCGGTCGTTGCTGCAGAAAATGAAGTATCTATAGATAAAATAATGAAAATTACGTTAGATGAAGCTGAAAAGTCATTAAAACGTACACCTGAATTGCTGCCAGTATTAAAAGAGGTTGGGGTTGTAGATAGTGGTGGTCAAGGGCTGGTGTTTGTTTATGAAGGATTTTTAGCTGCATTAAATGGGGAAACACTTACCACTTCAAATGTAACAACTCCATCAATGAACGAACTTGTCAATGCAGAACACCATAAAAGCGTTCAGAGTCATATTAATACAGAAGATATCGAATTCGGATATTGTACAGAATTCATGGTACGTTTTGAAAACGCTAAAACTCCATTTAATGAAGAGAAATTCAGAAATGATCTAAGTCAATTTGGTGATTCTTTATTAGTTATTGCTGATGATGATTTAGCGAAAGTACATATACATGCAGAGTATCCTGGAGAAGTACTTTCATATGGACAAAAATACGGTAATCTTATCAATATGAAGATTGAAAATATGCGTCAGCAGCATACGAATATCGTAGGTGATCAAGCACCAACTTCTCCAAAAGTCGAAAGCAAGAAAGAAAAGAACAAATTTGGAATTGTGACAGTAACAATGGGAAAAGGCATTGCTGAGTTATTTAAAAGTATTGGTGCTAGTGCAGTAATCGAAGGTGGCCAAACGATGAATCCGAGTACTGAAGATATTGTTCAGGCAGTTCATGATGTCAACGCTGAAACGATTATTATTCTCCCGAATAACTCAAATATCGTTATGACTGCTCAGCAGGCAGCATCTGTTGTCGATGAGAATGTCATTGTGATTCCTTCTAAAACAGTACCACAAGGAATGGCTGCTTTACTTGCTTTTAACCCTACTGCAGAGCCAGGGGTTATTGAGTCAGCAATGATGGATGCCTTAGGAAATGTAAAAAGTGGTCAAATTACGTATGCAGTACGTGATACAAATATTGATGGTCTTGATATTGCAAAAGGTGACTTTATGGGTATATCAAACGGTAAAATCGTCGTAACCGATCATGATCAACTTTCAGCTTCAAAAAAACTTCTTACTGAAATGATTACTGACGAGGATGAGATTTTAACGATTATCCAAGGTGAAGATGCAAGTCATGAAGAGGTTGAAGAACTTGTTCAATTTGTCGAAAAACATTTTGAAGACATTGAAGTTGAAACTCATAATGGTAAACAACCTTTATATTCTTATATTTTTTCCGTTGAATAACAACATTTCAAAAACTCGGCATTTGCCGAGTTTTTGATTGTCTAAACCTGCTAATTCCCCAGAGAGAAAACCTTCAATCTATACTCCCATAACTATCCACTTGAATTGCCTAAAGTCAAACTTATACAACTTTAATCAAAATCTGATACACTTAATAGCAGAAGTTGCTTAAGCAGAATGTCTACAAGGAGGTTAGAGTCGGTTTCAACAGTCTAATAATTAGGATCAAACTGCTTGGAATCGCAAATGTAACGTGAACAATAGACTATCAGAACCTATTTCTACATTAAAAGGTGTTGGTGAGGAAACAACCGAGCTTTTTAATGACTTAGGTATTTATACAATTTATGATTTATTAGAGTATTTCCCATATAGATATGATGATAATAGTTTAAAAGATCTTGCAGATGTAAAGCATGATGAGCGCGTAACAGTTGAAGGGAAAGTGCATAGTGAACCATCCCTTACATATTTCGGAAAGAAACGTTCCAGACTTACCTTTCGCTTATTGGTTGGTCGATATTTACTATCTGTTGTATGTTTTAATCGCCCTTATTTTAAAAATAAACTATCAATTGATTCTACAGTGACGGTTACAGGTAAATGGGATAAGCATCGTCAAACAATTACTGTTCAAGAATTAACATTTGGACCTAAGCAAACACTCACTGGAATTGAACCGGTTTATTCTGTAAAGGGTAAGCTTACAATTAAGGGAATGAGAAAATTTATTTCACTTGCAATGAAAGAATATTTAGATGATATACACGAGATTCTACCTGACGAGTTTTTACTTAAATATAAACTTCAAACAAGAAAGGAAGCACTCCGGTCTATACATCTTCCTGTTGGACAAGAACAATTAAAGCAGGCAAGAAGGCGTTTCGTATATGAAGAATTTCTTTTATTTCAATTAAAAATGCAAGCTTTACGTAAAGTGCAACGAGAACAGTCTAAAGGAATAGAGCATAAATTTGATTATGAAAAATTTGATGAGTTCCTTCATACCCTTCCATTCCCTCTTACGAAAGCACAATCTCGTGTAGTAAATGAAATTATCACAGACATGAAGTCACCTTTCCGAATGAATCGCTTACTTCAAGGAGATGTTGGTTCTGGTAAAACAGTTGTTGCGGCTATTGCCATCTACGCTGCAATTTTATCAGGCTATCAAGGTGCATTAATGGTTCCAACGGAAATCTTAGCTGAACAACATGCTGAATCATTAGTAAAAATGTTTGAACCATTTGCTGTGAATGTTGCTCTCTTGACGAGTTCAATCAAAGGAAAAAAACGTCGTGAGCTCCTTGAAAAGCTAAGGAATAATGAAATTCAACTCTTAATTGGGACACATGCCCTTATCCAAGATGAAATTCATTTTCATCAACTCGGCTTAGTTATTACAGATGAACAACATCGCTTTGGAGTGGAGCAAAGACGAATGCTGCGTGAAAAGGGAGAAAATACAGATGTATTGTTTATGACAGCAACGCCGATTCCACGTACTTTGGCGATCACTGCCTTTGGTGAAATGGATGTCTCTGTGATTGATGAACTTCCAGCAGGTAGAAAAGCAATTGAAACATATTGGGTTAAGCCAACAATGCTTGATCGGATTTTATCATTTATTGAAAAAGAAACCTCAAAAGGCAGGCAAGCTTATGTTATTTGTCCCTTAATAGAGGAATCTGACAAACTTGATGTACAAAACGCTCTTGATGTGCATAGTATGCTTACTCATTTCTTTCAAGGCCGTTTTCAAGTTGGCCTTATGCACGGAAGATTGACGTCAGAGGAAAAAGATTCCGTGATGAGAAGGTTTAGTCAAAATGAAGTAAATATATTAGTCTCAACAACAGTGGTTGAAGTTGGGGTAAATGTACCGAATGCAACCATCATGGTTATTTATGATGCCGAACGTTTTGGATTATCTCAGCTTCATCAACTTCGCGGGCGTGTAGGTCGAGGCAGTGAACAATCATATTGTATCTTACTTGCTGACCCTAAATCAGAAACGGGTAAAGAAAGAATGAAGATCATGACAGAAACTAATGACGGTTTTGTTTTATCAGAAAGAGATTTAGAGCTAAGAGGTCCAGGAGACTTCTTTGGTAAAAAGCAAAGCGGTATGCCGATTTTTAAAGTTGCTGACATGGTTCATGATTATCGAGCTCTTGAGGTTGCAAGACAGGATGCTGTAGAATTGGTAAGTTCAAAGGCATTTTGGGATGAAAAAAAGTATGAGGGACTAAGGATGCATCTTCTTCAATCGGGGATACTAGATGGAGAGAAATTAGATTGATAGAATCCTTCATGTTAAAGATATAGGTAAAGGCAATAGGGGGGGGTCAGACACAAGCGTCTATCAAGATGCTTGTGTTTTTCTGCATGTCAAGTTCCATATCCTCGTTCAACGAATCATAAGTCAGAAAGACATTTTAAGGGAAGATCACCTTCATTTCATGTCAGTCTGATGTTAGTCTGACCTATACTGGTGCTGCCACTTTTCTACTTGCAATCTGTTTTCTTTATCTATATACTACTATTAGTACCTAGTCTTAATAGTTCGGGCGGTGTCGTATACAGATGAGGAAAAGTAAAAAAGAGAGACAGCTTTTGTTGCAGGAGACAATTGCTGACACGCCATTTATTACTGACGAAGAATTGGCTGAGAAGTTCCAGGTGAGTATACAAACGATTCGTCTGGATCGCTTAGAATTATCAATTCCGGAGTTAAGAGAACGTATAAAAAATGTAGCAGAAATGAAACTAGACGATGAAGTAAAATCGTTGCAAATAGAAGAAGTAATTGGGGAGATCATCGATCTTCAACTAGATGAATCAGCCATTTCAATTTTAGAAATAAAAAAAGAACATGTTTTTAATAGAAACCAAATTGCACGTGGTCACCATTTATTCGCCCAAGCTAATTCATTAGCGGTTGCTGTTATAAACGATGAATTGGCTTTAACGGCAAAAGCGAATATTCGTTTTACAAGACAAGTAAAAGAAAATGAACGGGTCATTGCAAAAGCAAAGGTTGTAAAGGGCGAATCTGAAAAAGGACGAACAACTGTTGATGTAAAAAGCTATGTCGGAAGTGAAATTGTTTTTTCAGGTGTGTTTGACATGTATCGCTCAAATCCAACACAAAGGTAGGTAACAAATATGAAGTTAGCGATTGATGCAATGGGAGGGGACAATGCTCCAAAGTCTGTTGTAGAAGGTGTGATGAAAGCAATTTCTGCGTTTTCAGACTTAGAAGTTACCCTTATTGGTCATGAAGAAAAAATCAAAGAGTATTTATCAGATTCTACAAGAATCTCAATTATACATACAGAAGAAATGATTGAAAGTACAGATGAGCCAGTTCGGGCTGTAAGAAGAAAAAAAAATGCTTCAATGGTGCTTATGGCAAATGAAGTAAAAGAAGGACGTGCAGATGGCTGTATTTCAGCAGGTAATACAGGTGCACTGATGACGGCAGGATTATTTATAATAGGTCGAATTGAAGGAATTGAACGTCCTGCTTTATCACCAACTTTGCCAACATTAGATGGAAATGGATTTTTATTCTTAGATGTTGGGGCTAACGTTGATGCAAAACCAGAACACTTGCTACAATATGCAATAATGGGTTCCATTTATGTTGAAAAAGTACGCGGGATAAAAAATCCACGTATTGGGCTTTTAAATGTCGGAACAGAAGATAAAAAAGGAAATGATCTAACAAAGCAGACATTCACATTATTAAAAGATACTACATTAAATTTTGTGGGAAATGTAGAATCACGAGATTTAATGGAGGGTGTAGCTGATGTTGTTGTAACAGATGGTTTTACGGGGAATATTGCCTTAAAATCAATTGAAGGTACGGCTTTGTCCGTTTTTTCAATGCTAAAGACAACGTTAATGAGTAACTTAAAATCGAAAATAGCGGCTGGAATTTTAAAACCAGAATTTAAGATGATAAAGCAACAGATGGATTACTCTGAATATGGTGGAGCAGCACTTTTTGGTTTAAAAGCACCTGTTATTAAAGCACATGGTTCTTCCGATGCAAATGCAATTTATAACGCCATTCGCCAAACGCGTGAAATGGTTTCGAATCATGTGGCAGAAACAATCCATAATTCAATTGAGGGTTCGAAGGAAAGTCAAAGCGTAGAGCTTTCTTGAAAAAATGATAACGAAATGAGGATGACAGTGAGATGACTAAAATAGCCTTTATTTTTCCTGGACAAGGGTCACAATCTGTTGGTATGGGTAAGGATCTATTTGACCAAATTCAAGAATCAAAAGAAATTTTTGAAAAAGCAGATAACCGTTTAGGTGAAAAATTATCCGAGTTAATATTTGAAGGTCCACAAGACACACTAACATTAACGTATAACGCACAACCAGCCCTGTTAACAACAAGCATTGCTATATTAAATCATTTTAAACAGTACGGAATAACGGCAGATTTCGCAGCAGGACACAGTCTTGGAGAATATACTGCACTAGTTGCAGCTGGAGTTTTAAGTTTTGAGGATGCTGTTTACGCTGTTAAGAAACGTGGAGAGTTGATGGACGAAGCAGTACCTGCGGGGCAAGGAGCGATGGCTGCCATATTAGGGATGTCTGCTGACGAACTTGAAAAAGTGACAGCTGAAATTACTAATGCCGGTGATTCAGTACAATTAGCAAATTTAAACTGTCCTGGTCAAATTGTTATCTCTGGAACAGCTGAAGGTGTTGAAAAGGCCTCAGCCCTTGCAAAAGAAAATGGAGCGAAACGAGCAATTCCACTTGTTGTGAGTGGTCCCTTTCATTCTGAATTAATGAAGCCGGCAGCGGAACAATTTGATGATGTTCTTTCAGCTTTAAGCTTTGAAGATGCAAAAGTACCTGTCATCGCAAATGTAACAGCAAAACCAGTTGAAAAGCAAACTGAAATAAAAGATTTATTAGTAAAACAGTTATACTCTCCGGTAAGATGGGAAGAATCTGTAAAAACGATGATTAAGCTTGGTGTTACAACATTTATCGAAATTGGGCCTGGAAAAGTGTTGTCAGGTTTAGTGAAGAAAATTGATCGTTCAGTTAATGTTTATGCTATATCTGATTTAGATTCGTTGAATAATACTGTTGAGAAGCTTAAGGGGGAAAAGTAATGCTAGAGAACAAAGTTGCGTTAGTAACAGGTGCATCCCGCGGTATTGGCAGAGCGATTGCCATTGATTTGGCGAAAAATGGTGCAAGTGTTGCCGTTAATTATGCTGGAAGTGAAGCAAAAGCAAATGAAGTTGTGGATGAAATAAAAGCAAACGGTGGAAATGCTTTTGCGATAAAAGCTGATGTTTCCAATAGTGATGAAGTTGGACAAATGATTAAAGAAGTTATTAATCAATACGGACAATTGGATATCCTGGTAAATAATGCGGGTATCACACGTGATAATCTACTAATGAGAATGAAAGATACAGAATGGGACGATGTCATCAATACGAACCTTAAAGGTGTATTTCTTTGTACAAAAGGGGTTACTCGTCAAATGATGAAACAGCGAAACGGTCGAATCATTAATATTGCATCAGTTGTTGGAGTTAGTGGTAATCCTGGTCAAGCTAATTACGTTGCTGCAAAAGCAGGTGTAATTGGATTAACAAAAACGACAGCAAAAGAATTAGCTTCTAGAAATATTACTGTTAATGCTGTTGCTCCGGGTTTTATTACAACAGATATGACTGATGAACTCTCAGAAGAAATAAAATCTGAATTGCTAAAGCAAATTCCACTTGCAACACTTGGTGAACCGAGTGATATAGCAAATGTTGTTACGTTCCTAGCATCAGAGAAAAGTAAGTATATCACTGGTCAGACATTACATGTTAATGGTGGTATGGTCATGTAACTGCTTTAACGTTCCCGTAATATTTTTATCTAATAAATGAATGAAAGAGACAAAAATGCTTTTTATTCATTAAGATACTATGTTTTACGGGGTGCTTGAAGTGTTAGTGCTTTTCTAAAAAAACTAGTATCAAGCCTAGTTTTTCAGATAGAAATCACTTATAATACTTGAGGGGAGGTGAAGGAAAATGGCAGAAGTATTAGAACGTGTAACAAAGATTATCGTTGACCGTTTAGGTGTTGATGAGGCTGAAGTTAAATTAGAGTCTTCATTTAAAGATGATCTTGGTGCAGATTCCCTAGATGTAGTTGAGCTTGTTATGGAACTTGAAGATGAGTTCGATATGGAAATTTCTGACGAAGATGCAGAAAAAATCGGTACAGTGGGTGACGCTGTTAACTACATAAATAGCCAACAGTAATGTTGCAGTAAAGTCCCGTATTTATACGGGGCTTTACCCCTTTTATAAAGAAATTTTTACTAATTTGAAAAAGACTAGATTTCGGATGGAGTATAATAATTTACTCTGGCGCCTTTTTGAACCGAAGCAGAAGTTGTGTATGTGCAGTTGTTGTGAATCCCTATGGAGCGGCCTAGAGGGCATAAGCCACTTGCGAATTGAAGGTAAAACACACCTTCTATTCGCAAGCGTCTTATGCATGTCGGGACTAAACATGACGCTTGTTCTTGAATTGCTTCATGCTAAAACAAGGCGCTTCCGTTTTTCAGATGGAGGTACCAATGCCAAAAAATATTAACTATAAAGAGAGAAGAACCTTTGCAAAGAAAGCGGAGGAATTTAGAAGATTCCAAGAGCGTATAGGTCAGACGTTCAAGAATGAAAAGCTTTTATATCAAGCTTTTACACATTCATCATATGTAAATGAGCATCGAAAAAAGCCTTATGAAGATAACGAACGGCTTGAATTTTTGGGTGATGCCGTTTTAGAACTTACCATTTCTCAATTTTTGTATAAAAAATACCCGATGATGAGTGAAGGAGAGTTGACGAAGCTGCGTGCTGCAATTGTTTGTGAACCATCATTGGTTTCGTTTGCGAACAACCTATCCTTTGGGCTCCTTGTTCTTTTAGGAAAAGGAGAAGAAATGACAGGTGGACGAGCACGTCCTGCCCTTTTGGCAGATGTGTTTGAGGCATTTATTGGTGCGTTATATTTAGATCAAGGCTTGGAAGCAGTTACACAATTTTTAAACCAATTCGTCATTCCAAAGATAAATGAAGGTGCTTTTTCCCATGTGATGGATTTTAAAAGTCAACTTCAAGAGTTTGTCCAACGCGATACAAAAGGTGTCTTAGAATATAAAATTCTCCAAGAAAAAGGACCGGCTCATAATCGTGAATTTATATCTACTGTTTCATTAAATGGTGAAGTTTTTGGTACAGGAAGCGGAAAGTCCAAAAAAGAAGCAGAACAACACGCCGCACAGGAGGCGTTATCAAGGCTTCAACAACTAAATAAATAGCATTTAGTATGGACATACTCATTAGAAAATTCATGAATACTCATCTTAAAAACGATTTTTGATAAAATGTTTGGTGGTGAGATACATGTTTTAACTGAGTTGTCCTTTTTTATTGTTAGAAAAAGTTATCGTTTTTTCATCGACATAATATGATAAAATATGAGGAGATTTGTCATATTGATATGTGACTGAAACGTAAATAAAAATTGAGCGATTCGCTTTAGCATTATATAAATTGAAATAGTAAGGAGGAAATCACAATGTTCCTCAAACGATTGGATATTGTAGGATTTAAGTCATTTGCTGAACGAGTAACAGTTGATTTTGTTAAAGGTGTTACAGCAGTAGTAGGACCAAATGGCAGTGGTAAAAGTAATATTACAGATGGTATAAGATGGGTATTAGGGGAACAATCTGCAAAATCACTTCGCGGTGCAAAAATGGAGGATATCATATTTGCTGGGAGTGATTCAAGAAAAGCGCTAAATATAGCTGAAGTAACACTTACGTTAGATAACGAAGATCATTTTCTTCCAATCGATTATCATGAGGTAAGTGTTACACGTCGTGTTTATCGCTCAGGAGATAGTGAATTTTTTATAAATAATCAAAGTTGTCGCCTAAAGGATATCGTTGATTTATTTATGGATTCTGGTCTTGGTAAAGAAGCCTTTTCAATTATTAGCCAAGGGAAAGTAGAAGAGATTTTAAGCAGTAAATCAGAAGAACGAAGAACGATTTTTGAAGAAGCTGCTGGGGTTTTAAAATATAAATCCCGGAAAAAGAAGGCTGAATATAAATTAGCAGAAACGCAGGAAAATCTAAATCGAGTACAAGACATCTTGCATGAACTTGAAAATCAAGTTGAACCATTAAGGATACAAGCTTCGATTGCTAAGGACTATCTTGAACAAAAAGAAGCATTAGAGAAAATTGAAGTAGCATTAACTGTTTATGAAATTGAAGAGTTGCATGGAAAATATGAATCTCTCGCAAAAACGGTTGAAGAAGGCAAGGACCGTGAACTCCAGTTATCAGCAACTATGCAAAAAAAGGAAGCTGAAGTCGCTAGCATGCGTGATCATTTAACAGCTTTAGACGAATCGATCGATGACTTGCAGCAAGTGTTGCTACTAGCGAGTGAAGAACTTGAAAAGCTCGAGGGTAGGAGAGAGGTTCTAAAGGAACGAAAGAAAAATGCTCATCAAAATAAATCCCAATTAGAAAAAACAATTGAAGAACTTACTTCACACATATCATTGTTGAAGTTAGAAAAGAATGAGCAAGAATTATCTTTAGAAACATATAAAAAGGAATTAAAGACGATCAAAGATCAATTATCAAATAAGCAGCAGCTTATGAATTCTTATAATCAAAATATTGAAGAAGTGATTGAGGACTTAAAAAGTGATTATTTTGAGTGCCTAAATAAACAAGCTTCTGCAAGAAACGAAATTCAGTATTTAGATGATCAATTTAATCAACATGAGCATAAAAGTTTAAAGTTATTAGATTCAAATAAAAGATATATTACAGAGAGACAAGAAATACTAGAGATGAAAGCAAAAATTGAAGCAAAGTATTCACTTGTTGAAAGTCAATTATCAGAGCAAATAAAAAATTTCCGTGACGCTCAAACAAAACTAGAAAACTTAAAAAATACTTATCAAAAGAAAGAAACAACTTTATATCAAGCATACCAGATTCTTCAACAAACTCGTTCAAGAAAAGAAGTTTTAGAATCTATGCAGGAAGACTATGCAGGTTTCTTCCAAGGTGTAAAAGAAATTTTAAAAGCGAAGGATCAACTTGGAGGAATTCACGGAGCGGTTGCTGAATTAATTTCAACGGAGAAAAACTATGAAACAGCCATTGAAATAGCATTAAGCAGCACAATGCAGCACGTAGTTGTAGAAGATGAGTCTTCTGCTCGTAAAGCAATTAAATATTTAAAGCAACATTCATTTGGACGAGCCACATTTTTACCCTTATCGGTTATTAAGGAACGATCAATTAATTCTCATGATTTAAGAACGATTCAGACTCACCAAGCTTTTGTTGGAATTGCAACAGATTTAGTAAAGTATCAACCACAATTCAAATCTATCATTGGTAATCTTCTTGGAACAGTTATTATTACATCTGACTTAAAAGGTGCTAATGAAATTGCTAAACTTATGAATTATCGCTATCGTTTAGTAACCCTACAAGGGGATGTTGTTAATCCAGGGGGATCGATGACAGGTGGGGCAATGAAACAAAAAAATAATTCATTACTTAGCCGTCAGCGTGAATTGGAAACAATAAATGGAAAATTAGCAGAAATGGAAGAAAAAACTGCACAATTTGAAAAAGACGTGAAAGCAACTAAGGAAACAATTCAAAATCAAGAAATGCTCCTTGAAGAACTGCGATCAAGTGGCGAGAAGCTTCGTTTAGAAGAACAAATGATCAGAAGTGAAATAAGAGAAATTGAGTTAAATGAAAAAAATGTTAACGATCATTTAACATTATACGATGCTGAACGAGAGTCTTTCCAGTCAGAAAAAGACAAGATTGCAGCTCGTAAACATGAACTAAATCAAAATTTACAAACACTTTCTAAGAAGCTAGATGAGTTAGATAAAGAGATTGAAGAGTTGTCAGAGAAAAAAATATCTCAACAAACCTCAAAAGATGAGTTACAAAATGAACTGACGGAATTAAAAGTTATTCTCGCAAGTAAAAATCAAATTTATGAAAATCAAAAAGAAAAAGTCGAACGTATAAACCGTGATCTTGAACAATCTCAGCAAAAATTTGAGGAAGCAAATGAGGACTATTCATTATTATCAAGTGAAATGACTTCAAATTCTTCAGGTGAAGAAAAATTAGAAGAAGCCGCAAAGAATAAGCTTAATGATAAAACAAAAACAATTGAGCTTATTTCTAATAGACGTAATGAACGATTGAAATTACAAGAAAAGCTTGAATTTGAAGAGCGAGAATTAAAGGAATTAAAGCGTCAGGATAAGCAGCTACAAGATATATTAAAGGATGAAGAGGTAAAATTAAATCGTTTAGATGTTGAATTAGATAATCGACTTAACCATTTAAGAGAAGAATATTTTTTAACCTTTGAAGGTGCAAAAGAAAAATATAAGCTTGAAATAGATCTTGATGAAGCGAGAAAACGAGTAAAATTAACAAAGCTTGCAATTGATGAGTTAGGAACGGTAAACTTAGGAGCGATTGATGAATATGAACGAGTTTCTGAACGTTATACATTCCTTTCAGAACAACGAACTGATCTAACTGAAGCGAAAGATACACTTTATCAGGTAATGGATGAAATGGACGAAGAAATGAAAGTGAGATTTGAACAAACCTTTAATGCGATTCGTTCCCATTTTGAAACGGTTTTTCAGGCGATGTTTGGTGGTGGACGTGCTGAATTAAAGTTGACAAATCCAAATGATTTGCTGAACACAGGTGTTGATATAGTTGCACAGCCACCAGGCAAAAAGCTACAAAATCTTGGGTTATTGTCTGGCGGGGAACGTGCATTAACAGCAATTGCGCTGTTATTTTCAATTTTGAAAGTACGTCCTGTTCCATTCTGTGTACTTGATGAAGTCGAAGCCGCTCTCGATGAAGCAAATGTTTACCGTTTCGCTCAATATTTGAAGAAATTTAGTCATGAAACGCAATTTATCGTCATTACCCACCGAAAAGGAACAATGGAGGAAGCAGATGTTCTTTACGGTGTAACCATGCAGGAATCAGGCGTTTCTAAGCTTGTTTCAGTAAGACTTGAAGAAACAAATGAATTAGTGAAATCTAGTTGAAGGGATGAACAAGATGAGCTTTTTTAAAAAACTAAAAGATAAAATTACAAAACAAACAGATTCCGTTACAGAAAAGTTTAAAGACGGCTTAACAAAGACAAGAGATTCATTCGCTGGAAAAATGAATGACCTTGTAGCAAGATATCGGAAAGTTGATGAAGACTTTTTTGAAGAGCTTGAAGAACTTTTAATAAGTGCAGATGTTGGTGTAACAACTGTCATGGATCTGATCGACGAATTAAAACTTGAAGTTAAACGTCGTAATATTCAAGATACAAAGGAAGTTCAATCTGTTATATCTGAAAAACTAGTTGAAATTTACCAAGGTGATAACGAAAGTTATAATAACGAACTAAATCTCCAAAAGGATCGATTAAATGTCGTATTATTTGTCGGTGTTAATGGTGTTGGTAAAACAACAACGATCGGGAAACTAGCTCATAAGCTCAAAAGCGAAGGTAATAAAGTCCTTCTAGCTGCAGGAGATACGTTTAGAGCCGGTGCGATTGAACAATTAGAGGTTTGGGGAGAACGGGTAGGTGTTGATGTAATTAAGCAATCTGAAGGCAGTGACCCTGCAGCAGTTATGTATGATGCCGTACAGGCTGCTAAAGCCCGCAAAGTCGATGTATTATTATGTGATACAGCTGGAAGACTCCAAAATAAGGTCAATCTTATGAAGGAACTTGAAAAGGTAAAGCGTGTTATTGAAAAAGAAATTCCAGGTGCTCCACATGAAGTTTTACTTGTATTAGATGCAACAACAGGTCAAAATGCGATGACACAGGCAAAACAATTCTCACAAGCAACAGATGTTTCCGGCATTGTACTAACTAAATTAGATGGTACAGCAAAAGGAGGAATCGTATTAGCCATCAAAGGCGAATTAGACATTCCGGTAAAACTAGTAGGTCTTGGAGAAAAGATGGATGACCTTCAAGAATTTAATACAGAACAGTATGTATATGGATTGTTTTCAGGAATTATTGAAGAGCAGGAAGAACAGTAAATAAATGATCACATAGGCGAACTATTACAATGATTCAATTAATCTTTGAAATAGTTCGCTTGTTTTTGTTTTTATATACTAAATAGTATGTATCTAAACTCTGTTACTTAGGTCAAAATACGTAGCACTGATCGTCGTGCAATTTTAATGACTGACAGACGTATTTGATAAAGATCATGGCCTTATCATGTTTAATTGTCCTAACATATTCCAATATTGTCCTTATAAACAGGTTTACTTTTGTCGAAAGTTAGGGAATAAAGCCAGATATTTATTTTTAAGCCTTTTTTTGTTGAAAAATAAACGAGGCCTCTAGATATTACTTGACAAGGTAATACTACATATGTAGACTATTATCTGTAAAGGTAATTCACTTAACAAAGGGGTGAAACGACATGACGCTTGAAAAAACGACAAGGCTTAACTACTTGTTTGATTTTTATCAATCGTTGTTAACGCCCAAACAAAAAAGCTATATGTCGTTATATTATTTAGATGATTACTCCCTTGGTGAAATTGCGGAGGAATATAGTGTTAGTAGACAAGCAGTTTACGATAACATTAAACGGACTGAAGCAATGCTAGAGGAATACGAAGAAAAGCTATTATTATTTCAAAAATTTCAAAAGCGTCAAGAGTTAATGACAAAATTACGTGAAAATGCTGTAAACTCAGAAAAGAATGCGGAAATTGATTCATTGCTTAATGAACTTGAGAAATTAGATTAGGAGGCGGCATTATGGCATTTGAAGGATTAGCCGACCGACTGCAAAATACGATGGCAAAAATTCGCGGTAAAGGGAAAGTTTCGGAAGCTGATGTTAAAGAAATGATGAGAGAGGTTCGTCTTGCACTTCTTGAAGCGGATGTAAACTTCAAAGTCGTCAAAGACTTTGTTAAGCGCGTCAGTGAACGTTCTGTTGGCCAGGAGGTTATGAAAAGCCTAACACCAGGGCAACAGGTCATCAAAGTTGTTAAAGAGGAACTAACCGAATTAATGGGTGGCGAGCAGAGCAAAATTGCTGTTTCAAACCGTCCGCCAACTGTCATTATGATGGTTGGTTTACAGGGTGCTGGTAAAACAACAACAACTGGGAAGCTTGCAAATCTATTGCGTAAGAAATTTAATCGAAAGCCATTGCTTGTCGCAGCAGATATTTATCGACCTGCAGCTATTAAGCAATTGCAAACATTAGGTAAGCAATTAGATATGCCTGTTTTTTCTTTAGGTGATCAAGTAAGCCCAGTTGAAATAGCTACGAAAGCTCTTGAGCATGCAAAGGCTGAACATCATGACTATGTCATCATCGATACAGCAGGTCGACTTCATATTGATGAAGCATTAATGGAAGAGTTGGAGCAGGTAAAAGCCATTGCTAAGCCTGATGAGATTTTCCTTGTTGTTGATGCAATGACAGGTCAAGATGCAGTTAATGTCGCCAAAAGCTTTAACGAGCAGCTGGGCTTAACAGGTGTTGTCTTAACGAAACTCGATGGTGATACACGAGGTGGAGCTGCTTTATCGATCCGCTCTGTTACAGATACACCAATCAAATTTGTTGGTCTTGGAGAAAAGCTCGATGCCCTAGAACCGTTCCATCCAGAACGAATGGCATCACGTATTCTCGGTATGGGGGATGTACTAACCCTTATTGAAAAAGCACAGACAAATGTTGATGCTGAAAAGGCAAAAGAACTCGAACAAAAAATGCGAACAATGTCCTTTACCTTCGATGATTTCCTTGAGCAGTTAGGGCAGGTTCGAAACATGGGTCCTCTAGAAGACTTAATTGGAATGCTTCCTGGCGCCAATAAGGTAAAAGGACTCAAAAACCTTCAGGTTGATGAAAAGCAAATAAGTCATGTTGAAGCCATTATTAAATCAATGACTAAGCTTGAAAAACAGAATCCTGAAATCATGAATGCTTCACGAAAAAAACGAATTGCAAAGGGAAGCGGTACTTCTGTTCAAGAAATAAACCGTCTTTTAAAGCAATTTGAAGATATGAAAAAAATGATGAAGCAAATGACAAGCATGTCAAAGGGTAAGAAAAAAGGTGGTTTCAAATTTCCTTTTATGTAAGATCTTTATGTAAAAGCTGGTTAGAAACAAACATTAAGTACCATTTATTGGTAATAATAAAGGAATTTTCTTCTGACAAGAAAAAAACCTTTACATCGTATCACTTATTTGATAATATACTATCTTGTTGAAACATTTTCGGAGGTGCTTTATAAAATGGCAGTAAAAATTCGTTTAAAACGTATGGGAGCAAAAAAATCTCCTTTTTATCGTATTGTAGTAGCAGATTCTCGTTCACCACGTGATGGACGTTACATCGAAGTAGTTGGAACATACAATCCAGTTACACAACCTGCAGAAGTAAAAATCAACGAAGAATTAGCGTTGAAATGGATGCAAGACGGTGCTAAACCTTCTGATACAGTACGTAACTTGTTCTCAAAAGAAGGCATTATGGAGAAATTCCATAACGCGAAATACAGCAAGTAATGACTGTAAATGAGATGAAAGAGTTAATCGAAGCAATTGTTAAGCCGCTTGTTGATTCGCCAGAACATGTTGAAGTTAATGAACTTGAAACAGAGAATCAAATTACGTTTCGTCTTTCAGTTCAAAGAGATGACATTGGCAAAGTTATTGGAAAACAAGGCCGAATAGCAAAAGCAATTCGAACTGTTGTCTATGCAGCGGGATCTACTTCATCTAAAAGAATTTTACTAGAAATTAATGACTGAAAAAGGTGAGGATCGTGTTCCTCACCTTTTTTTGTACGATTGAATCAAATACAGATATAATGATATACATCTTCATTACTGGTTCGTTATACTTTTCGGAGCTACACAGGCGCTTGCGCTTTTCTATGGTGTCTAGCTTCAGCGCCTAGCTCCTCGAGTCATAAGCCAATCTAAAATAAAAGGTAAAGTACACCTTTTATTCTATCTCGTCTTAAGCTTTTCGGAGCTACACAGGCGCTTACGCTTTTCTTTATAGGTATTAAGCTCACAAAGGGGAGGAACAATATGAATATACTCCACCAAGTAACTGTGAAACAAATCTTAACAGAAACAAGTAAACATGAGTTAATCGTACAGTTTACTACTAAGAAAAAAAAGCTAGAGCAAGAGTGTGATCAATTATACTTTGAGTACAAAAAAGTTGAGAAGTCCAACAACCAGCTTGCAACACAATTTTTAAAAGAGATTGATAAAAGACGAGACAAAATTAAGCTCGTTGAATTTCAGCTGAAACAAGTACATACATTACCAATTGGTAGTGAACTAAAGGAAAAAGAAGTACAAGCCATTGTTAAGGTAAATATTGGTGACAATTGGAATGAATTGATGAGTGAAAAAACAATCGTTATAAAAGACGGAATTGTAGATCAAATACGCCTGGGGTGATGAATTTGGCAGAGAAATGGTTTAATGTTGGGAAAATTGTAAATACGCATGGAATTAGAGGAGAAGTACGGGTTATATCGAAAACAGATTTTGCTGAGGAAAGATATGAGCCTGGTAATACATTATTTATTTTCAAAGAAGGATCGACTGAACCAATTGAGGTTGTTGTAGAAAGTCATCGAATTCATAAAAATTTTGACTTGCTAACGTTTAAAGGGATGCATAACATTCAAGATGTTGAGCAGTTTAAAGGTTCTTTACTAAAGATAGATGAATCACAATTATCTGATCTAAATGAAGGAGAGTATTATTTTCATGAAATAATTGGCTGCCAAATGTATACAGATCAAGGTGATGAAATTGGAACCATTCGTGAAATATTAGCAACAGGTGCAAATGATGTATGGATTGTGAAGAGAAAAACCGGTAAAGATCTTCTTGTCCCTTACATTGACGATATTGTTAGGGAAATTAATATAGAAGAAAAGAAAGTAATCATTACTCCAATGGAAGGATTACTAGACTAATGAAAATCGATTTTTTGACACTTTTTCCAGAAATGTTTCATGGCGTATTAAATGAATCCATTTTAAAAAAAGCACAGGAAAAAGAGGCAGTTCAGTTTCGTGTCATTAATTTTCGTGAGTACTCAACAAACAAGCATAAAAATGTTGATGACTATCCTTATGGTGGCGGCGCGGGTATGGTCCTAACACCACAACCCATTTTTGATGCTGTAGATGAGATTAGGAAACAAGCAGAAACAGAACCGAAGGTCATTCTTGTTTGTCCACAAGGTGAACGATTCACACAAACAAAAGCAGAACAATTGGCTACAGAAGATCATTTACTTTTTATTTGTGGTCATTATGAAGGATATGATGAACGAATTAGAGAGCATCTTGTTACAGATGAAATCTCAATAGGGGATTTCGTTTTAACAGGCGGTGAACTTGCTTCTATGGTGATTACAGATAGTGTCGTACGCTTATTACCAGGGGTCTTAGGGAATGAGGATTCACCTGTACAAGATTCATACAGTTCTGGTTTGCTTGAGCACCCCCATTACACAAGGCCTGCTGACTTTAGAGGTATGGTGGTTCCTGACGTTCTTTTATCTGGTAATCATAAACGAATTGAGGAATGGCGTGAGGAAGAGTCTCTTCGCAGAACTTTCCAAAGAAGACCAGATTTATTGAAAACATACCCATTAACAGAAAAACAAAAATCTTTCATCAAACAATGGGAAAATGAAAAGTAACCCTTGCAGGGAAAACATCAATATGTTATGATAAATCTCGTGACTTGCTGTTGTTTATTACATAGCAGTCTTTAAAACGATGTTCCGCTGCAATTTTATATGTTGGAATGAGCATCTGTTGGGAGGAGTTGAAAACGATGCAAAAACTAATCGAAGAAATCACAAAAGAACAATTAAAATCTGATCTACCTTCATTCCGTCCTGGTGATACAGTGCGTGTACACGTTAAAGTTATCGAGGGAACTCGTGAGCGTATTCAGGTATTTGAAGGTGTTGTGATTAAGCGTCGTGGTGGTGGAATTAGTGAAACATTTACAGTACGTAAGATTTCTTACGGTGTAGGTGTTGAGCGTACTTTCCCTGTACACACACCAAAGATCGCGAAGTTAGAAGTTATCCGTCGCGGTAAAGTTCGCCGTGCTAAACTTTACTACCTACGTCAATTACGTGGTAAAGCTGCACGTATTAAAGAAATTCGATAATATCGCTTAGCAATTGCTAAGTCTCAGGATATATGAGTCAGCTACTGCTGTCCGTATCGTTGAAAAAGGAGCTTGTTTTTAACAAGCTCCTTTTTCAATAAGTTATATAACCCGATTTTCCTAAACTAGAATGGGTATAATAGTAAGAAGTAAGTGGTCATATTGATTGCTAGAGTAGGTGGAAATGATGACAAAAAAGAAAAATGAACTTTTAGAATGGATTAAAGCATTGGTTATTGCCATTCTATTAGCAGCCGTCATAAGATACTTCTTTTTTGCTCCTATTGTTGTTGACGGACACTCCATGATGCCAACCTTACATACACAAGATAGAATGATTGTGAATAAATTTTCATATAAATTCGGTGAACCTAAACGTTTTGACATTGTTGTTTTTCATGCAACAATTGATAAGGATTATATCAAACGAGTAATCGGCTTACCTGGAGATCATGTTGAATATAAAAATGATACTCTGTATATTAATGGAGAAAAGGTTGAGGAACCATATCTTGACGAATATAAAAACCAACTAATAGATGGGCCGCTTACAGAGCCTTTTGAACTAGAAAATATTATTGGACAGTCAACTGTACCTGAAGGGCATATCTTTGTCATGGGTGACA
Source organism: Metabacillus sediminilitoris (assembly GCF_009720625.1). Taxonomy (NCBI): domain Bacteria; kingdom Bacillati; phylum Bacillota; class Bacilli; order Caryophanales; family Bacillaceae; genus Metabacillus; species Metabacillus sediminilitoris. The sequence goes on along the minus strand of NZ_CP046266.1, from coordinate 3,660,348 downwards.
ATCGAAGACAAAGCAAGGATAGTAGACATATTGGTACAGTTCCAATAGAAGAAGTGATGGGCAAGACAAGTTTAGTTTATTGGCCCATAACTGATTTAAGATTTGCTGAGTAATAAAAAGAAGGTGTTAATTATGACAATCCAGTGGTTTCCAGGACATATGGCTAAAGCTAGGAGACAGGTCACAGAAAAGCTTAAATTAATTGATATTGTCTTTGAACTTGTTGACGCAAGAATCCCAATGTCTTCAAGAAATCCAATGATAGATGAAATTATATCATCTAAACCTCGTATCGTTTTGCTTAACAAAGCTGATAAAGCAGATGATTCAATAACAAAGCAATGGATTGAATATTTTAAGGAAAAAGATATTCCGGCATTAGCAATAGATGCACATACAGGTACTGGTTTAAAACAAATTACAACATTAGCTAAGACGTTATTAAAAGAAAAATTTGATAAAATGGCTGCAAAGGGAATAAAGCCACGAGCAATTCGAGCGCTAATCATTGGAATTCCTAATGTTGGAAAATCGACGTTAATCAATCGCCTTGCAAAGAAAAATATAACAAAAACAGGAGATAGACCAGGCGTCACAACTGCTCAACAATGGGTAAAAGTTGGTAAAGAACTAGAACTATTAGATACTCCAGGAATTCTTTGGCCAAAGTTTGAAGATCAGCTCGTTGGTTTTAAACTTGCTACGACTGGAGCAATTAAGGATACAATTCTAAATTTGCAAGAGATTACTGTCTTTGCACTAAATTTCCTAAAGGAACACTATCCTAATCGACTAAAAGATCGTTACAATTTAGATGAGCTTCCTGAAGAAATTGTAGACCTTTTTGATGAAATTGGAAAAAGGCGTGGTTGTATGATGCCAGGAGGCTATATTGATTACGATAAAACCTCTGAATTAGTAGTAAGAGAAATTCGCTCAGATAAATTAGGAAGAATATCTTTTGAAAATCCAGGACAATTCATCGAGCAATAAATTAGACTATATCTTTTGGGCAGCTTTATCAATCAATAAAAGTATTACTTATCAGGCTTTAGAACGTCGCATACTTTCGATTTCGTCTTACCAGGATGGTTTAAGAGGTCGTTTGGCAGATTTTCCGTTCTGTTACGCCGTATTGGCTTATAATGGTAAGTGATTAGAGAAGCTAGTACTGCCATTCATAAATAAAGAAAGATTGGCTCGCAAATTTGCGGGCCTTTATTAATTTATTTACTAGCCGATATAATAAATAGAGATGTAATGACTGAGGAGTTATGAACAATGCAATTAACAACAAAAGAAGTTCAAGCTAAATTAGCAGAAATAACAAATGAAAGTGATCCTTTTCTAGAAAAATGCAGAACAGATTCAAGAAAAGGAGTACAACAACTTGTAGAAAAATGGTTAAAAAAGTATAAACAAGAAAAAATGAACGAACAACAATTTTATAATATGTTAAGTTATGAAAGAAAAGCACGTAAGCGGGGGTTTCAATTGATAGCAGGGATTGATGAAGTAGGGAGAGGTCCCTTAGCAGGTCCTGTAGTTGCTGCAGCAGTCATATTAAAAGAAGATTGCTACATACCAGGTTTAACAGATTCTAAGAAACTTTCTGCTGCAATGAGAGACAAATTTTACGAATTGATCAAAGAAAATGCCCTAGACATCGGGATTGGTATTATTACACCAGAGGTGATTGATAAAGTAAATATTTATGAAGCGACAAAACTTGCAATGAAATCTGCAATAAAAGATTTAACATTACAACCCGATTATTTATTACTTGACGCAATGAAGCTTGATGTGCCAATTGACCAAGACTCCATTATTAAAGGGGATGCTAAGAGTGTAACAATCTCTGCCAGCTCTGTGATTGCGAAGGTTACCCGTGATCGAATGATGATGGATCTTGATAAAAAGATTCCTCAATATGGTTTTGGTCAGCATATGGGATATGGAACACAATACCATTTATCTGCAATGAAAACCCATGGAATTACAGAACATCACCGAAAAAGTTTTGCACCAGTGAGAGAGCTGTTAGACATTTAGGAAGGAGTGTAAAAATGGATCATATATCTGTCATAACGAAACTCTTCCAACATGCAACATCTCAAATGTCACGTCCTCATAATCAGCTTGCTTTAAAAGAAAATCAAATTGTAATGGGACAAGTATTAAAACATTTTCCAGAGCAAAAGGCCCTTATTCAAGTAGGAAATACAAAACTTGTAGCTCAACTCGAAACGTCTATTGATGTGATGAGAAAATATTGGTTTAAAGTGAAAGGATCAGAACAATCAGTAATGAACTTGAAAATCGTTAAGCAAGTTGAAGGGAATAACCACATTCATTTAGCTGCAGCGAAGGATTTATTAAGTTTATTTCAACAACAAACTTCTAAAGAAAATATGATGTTAACAAATGAATTTATTAAAGAAAATATTCCAATAACTAAGGAGCAGCTTATGACAGCAGCATCTTTACTAAATAAGATGCCTAAAAGTGATCGAATGGAGGCTATCCAAACGATTATTACCGCCATTAAGAAAGATTTTCCGTTAACAGAAGTGGTTGTTAGATCATTAAAGGAAACTCAATCAAATATACCTTTAGCTAAACAAATTCATCATTTATTTAACATACTTCAACATGATGAGCACCAATTTCCTGGAAGTAAGCAATTATCAGATTTACTTACTAATTTTATTCATAAACAAATCGATTTCAATGTAAGAGAAAATATGAAAGAATTATACTCTCTCAAAACTTCGTTAATCCTTGCTAGTAAAGAAGTACTATTACCTAGTTTACGAGAACAAATTGATCAACTAGTTTTTAGATTAAATGGTCAATCATTACTATATCAAGATAATGGTCCTACCCAAGAAATGATTTCTCACATACCACTTTTTATGAACAATCATCAGACAGATTTGACAGTACAATGGAATGGTAAAAAACAAGCGGATGGTACAATAGATCCGGCATTTTGTCGGATATTATTTTATTTACAACTCCCTAAATTAAAAGAGTTAATGATTGATGTTCAAATCCAAAACCGTGTAATGAATATTACGATTAGAAATAATAGCGGAGAACTTAGTAACAAAGTGGCTTCTTATAGTAATGAATTAAAGGAAGCATTAAATAAAATGAATTTTTATGTGACTTCTATTCAAATTAAACCTTTTGACGAAAAGGATATTCCTCAAGGAATGAACATAGAGGGGTCTAATTTTACACATGTCACAACCTCCTATAAGGGAGTTGATCTAAAAATATGAAACAGAATCAAAATGAAAAAAAAGCAATTGCACTAAAATATGAAAACGAAAAAGAACATGCGCCGAAAGTAATAGCAAAAGGAAATGGACTCGTAGCAAAGGAAATATTGGACACAGCTGAAAAACATGAGATCCAAATTCATGAAAACCCGGCACTTGTTGAACTGCTTGATAGTCTCGAAATCCATCAGCAAATACCAGAAGAATTGTACGAAGCTGTTGCTGAAATATTTGCTTTTATCTATAAATTAGACAAAGATTTATAGGAGACAACCCCCTATAAATCTTTGTCTAGGCGATTTTTCATTTAATTACTCAGTATATTTAACTCCCAAATAAGATAATTGTTAAAAATTTATTTTTTTAAACGAACATACTATTTTGTCCAGAATGCTAGACAAGGTATAAACTATTAATATAAAATGAAAGCGTAATATTTTTTACTATTCGTGCAAATAGGTTAGGAGGATGGCAAATGAATATCCATGAGTACCAAGGAAAAGAAGTCCTTCGTAAATACGGAGTTTCTGTACCAAATGGACGAGTGGCTTTTTCTGTAGATGAAGCAGTTGAAGCTGCAAAAGAACTTGGAACAGATGTAGTTGTAGTAAAAGCTCAAATCCATGCAGGTGGCCGTGGTAAAGCAGGTGGGGTTAAAGTTGCTAAAAACCTTGATGAAGTGCGTACATATGCAGATGAAATTCTAGGTAAAACACTAATAACACACCAAACAGGTCCGGAAGGTAAGGAAGTAAAACGCTTACTTATCGAAGAAGGCTGTGATATTAAAAAGGAATATTATGTAGGTCTTGTATTAGATCGTGCTACATCTCGTGTTGTTCTTATGGCTTCTGAAGAAGGTGGAACAGAAATTGAGGAAGTAGCAGAGAAAACACCTGAAAAAATCTTTAAAGAAGTAATTGATCCAGCAGTTGGATTACAAGGCTATCAAGCTAGAAGAATTGCTTTCAATATTAATATTCCAAAAGAATTGGTTGGAAAAGCAGCAAAATTCATGATGGGCTTATATCAAGCATTTGTTGAAAAAGACTGTTCGATAGCGGAAATTAATCCATTAGTCGTAACAGGTGATGGAAATGTAATGGCACTTGATGCAAAATTAAACTTTGATTCAAATGCGTTATATCGTCATAAAGACATTATTGAATACCGTGATCTTGAAGAAGAAGATGCAAAAGAAATTGAGGCATCTAAATATGACTTAAGCTATATTTCACTAGATGGTAACATTGGCTGTATGGTTAATGGTGCAGGCCTTGCTATGTCTACAATGGACATTATTAAGTTTTATGGCGGAGAACCGGCTAACTTCCTTGACGTTGGGGGCGGTGCAACTGCAGAAAAGGTAACAGAAGCTTTCAAAATCATTCTTTCTGATCAAAATGTTAAAGGTATTTTCGTTAATATCTTCGGCGGAATCATGAAATGTGATGTCATTGCTGAAGGTGTTGTAGAAGCAACTAAACAAGTTGGATTAGAGATTCCACTTGTAGTACGTCTTGAAGGAACAAATGTTGAGTTAGGTAAGAAAATTTTAAATGAGTCTGGATTGAATATAACTTCTGCAGAGTCAATGGCTGACGGTGCACAAAAAATCGTTTCATTAGTAGGGTAAGAAAGGCAGGGGACAAACATGAGTGTATTTATTAATAAAGATACGAAAGTAATCGTACAAGGGATCACTGGATCAACAGCACTTTTCCATACAAAGCAAATGCTTGAATATGGTACAAAAATTGTTGGTGGTGTAACTCCTGGTAAAGGTGGAACTGAAGTAGAAGGTGTACCTGTTTTTAATACAGTACAAGAAGCAGTTCAAACTACTGGTGCTACAGCATCTGTTATTTATGTGCCTGCTCCATTCGCTGCTGATGCAATTATGGAAGGTGTAGACGCAGAACTTGATTTAGTTATTTGTATTACAGAGCATATTCCTGTATTAGATATGGTTAAAGTAAAACGTTACATGGAAGGCAAAAAGACTCGCCTTGTTGGACCTAACTGCCCAGGTGTTATTACTGCAGATGAGTGTAAAATTGGTATTATGCCAGGCTACATTCACAAGAAAGGACATGTAGGTGTTGTTTCTCGTTCTGGAACACTTACATATGAAGCAGTACATCAATTAACACAAGCAGGAATTGGACAAACAACTGCTGTTGGAATTGGTGGAGATCCTGTTAACGGAACGAATTTCATTGATGTTCTTAAAGCTTTCAACGAAGATGAAGACACGTATGCTGTTATCATGATTGGTGAAATTGGCGGTACTGCCGAAGAGGAAGCTGCAGAGTGGGTTAAAGCGAATATGACAAAACCAGTTGTAGGCTTTATCGGTGGTCAAACGGCACCTCCAGGAAAGCGTATGGGTCATGCTGGAGCGATCATTTCAGGTGGTAAAGGTACTGCTGAAGAGAAAATCAAAACAATGAATGCTTGCGGTATTAAAGTAGCTGAAACACCATCTGTTATGGGTGAAACACTTATTTCAGTTCTTAAAGAGCAAGGTTTATACGAGAAATGTAAAACACATTAATAATATGTATGTGTATATGAAGGGACAGGTAAATACCTGTTCCTTTTTGAAGTTTGCAAAAAACTTTACTATTTTAATAGTAATCAAGTGAATAAAAAATGGAGGAGAACATGGAAAGTATAACTAAAAAGTTCTTTTTATTATCACATTGTAAAGGAATGAGTAGTCAGCTTATATATAAGCTATATAAACTTGATCCATCGTTAAGCATTTTTTATACCTTATCTGAAAAAGAATGGGAACATTATTTTAAACTGAAAAAAGATAAAATTTATGAGATTAAGAAAAGCTATGAGGCACTTAATTTTGAATTGATTTTTAACCATTATACAAGGGAAAATATTTCATTTATTTCTATTTCGGATAAGCAATTTCCTTACCTCTTAAAAGAGATATCGGATCCACCGCCATTTTTATATTATTTAGGAAATATCAATTTAGCAAACAGAAAGAAATTAATCAGTGTTGTTGGTACTAGATATCCAACTGCATACGGAAAAGAATCGTTAGAACATCTATTAAAGCCTCTAATATTAGATGAGTGGGTAATTGTTAGTGGATTAGCGAAAGGGATTGATACATTTGCACATGAGACTGCGTTAAATAATGGTGGTAAAACGATAGCCGTCATTGCAGGTGGCTTATTTCACCTTTATCCAAAACAAAATATTTCTTTAGCTCAAAAAATGATAAAGACACATCTTATCCTCTCAGAACACCCTCCATCAACACAACCTCTAAAATGGCATTTTCCAATGAGGAATAGAATAATAAGTGGAATATCACTTGGTACAGTTATCATCCAAGCAAAGAAAAGAAGTGGATCATTAATAACAGCTCAACAGGCTCTTGAACAAAATCGAGAAGTATTTGCTGTACCTGGATCGATATTTGAAGAAGGAAGTTTAGGCACAAATGAATTAATTAAAAGTGGAGCAAAATTAGTACAAAATGCATCAGATATACTGGAAGAATTTCCAATGGAACCAAATGAAGTTGCAAGCAAAGCTTGACTATTGTCATATCAAACAAGTTTACACGTAAACTTGTTTAAAAAAAGACATGATGCGTGTTAAAAATAGTACAAGTATGTTATGTAGAAACAAAAATTGTTAATTTAGTGAAAAAATTCATGTTCTTTCTTAATGAATTAGTATATGATAAGTGTAATTTCTTTGTTTTTGTTTGACAAAATGCATAAGAATATTTAATAATAGTGGAGATTTATAAACCACTACCATTTTTAGGGGTTTATTATTTAACAAAGAAGATATTAAGACAAAAATTTTTAATATAGAAGAAATTCACATTTACGTTTTTCTACTATTAAAATGTTCATTCTTTCAATAAAATCAAAAACCGGTTTAGGTAGGTCTCTTCATTAATATTGTGAATTGAAAATGTCATTCACGTTTACACGATACTTTAATAAATACAAAAGAATTCATAAAGAGAGAATACCTCTTAAGGAGGACTAATTGCATGTCGGACTATTTAGTCATAGTTGAATCACCTGCGAAGGCAAAAACAATTGAACGTTATCTTGGTAAAAAATATAAAGTAAAGGCATCAATGGGACATGTACGTGATTTACCAAAGAGTCAAATCGGTGTAGATGTAGAACATAATTTTGAGCCTAAGTACATCACAATTAGAGGTAAAGGTTCTGTACTTAAGGAATTAAAAACTGCTGCCAAAAAAGCAAAGAAAGTCTTCCTCGCAGCCGATCCGGATCGCGAAGGAGAAGCGATTGCATGGCACTTAGCTCACAGTCTGGATGTTGATATAAATTCAGACTGTAGGGTTGTATTTAATGAAATAACAAAAGATGCTATACAAGAATCGTTCAAGCATCCAAGATCTATCAATTTGGATCTTGTTGATGCACAGCAAGCAAGACGTATCCTTGATCGTCTTGTCGGCTATAAGATAAGTCCTATACTATGGAAAAAAGTAAAAAAAGGATTAAGTGCTGGGCGAGTACAGTCAGTTGCAGTTCGATTAATTATCGATCGCGAAAAAGAAATCAAAGAATTTATACCAGAAGAATATTGGTCAATTGATGGTCAATTTTTAAAAGGTCAAAAGGAATTTGATGCAGCTTTTTACGGAGTTAATGGTAAGAAAAGAGAGTTAAAATCTGAAGCGGACGTTAAAGAAATTTTAAAAGAGATAGATGGTAATAGGTTTACTGTTGAAAAAGTGACCAAAAAGGAACGTAAAAGAAATCCGGCAGTCCCTTTTACTACTTCAACCTTACAACAAGAAGCTGCGAGAAAATTAAACTTTAGAGCAAAGAAAACAATGATGATTGCTCAGCAGCTCTATGAAGGTATTGATTTAGGGAAAGATGGTACAGTTGGATTAATCACATATATGAGAACAGACTCTACAAGAATCTCTGAAACTGCTCAAACAGAGGCCGCTCAATATATTCAAGATAAATTCGGAAAAGAATTTCTTGGAACACAAGGAAAAGCTGTAAAGAAAAATACAAATACTCAAGATGCTCATGAGGCAATTCGACCAACCTCAACCCTTCGTGATCCTTCATCATTGAAAGAATTCTTGAGCAGAGATCAATTGCGACTATACAAGCTCATTTGGGAGCGTTTCGTTTCAAGCCAAATGGCTTCAGCTATTTTAGATACAATGAGTGTAGATATTGTAAACAATGGTGTCATGTTTCGCGCAACTGGTTCAAAAATTAAATTTCCTGGCTTCATGAAAGTGTATGTTGAAGGGAATGATGATCAAATTGAAGAAAAGGACCGACTTCTACCAGATTTAAAAGAAGGTGATGAGGTCTTTTCAAAAGATATTGAACCAGCTCAGCATTTTACACAGCCACCTCCACGCTATACAGAGGCGCGACTTGTTAAAACGTTAGAAGAGTTAGGGATTGGCCGCCCCTCAACATATGCTCCTACATTGGATACTATCCAAAAAAGAGGGTATGTTGCACTTGATAATAAGCGATTTATTCCAACAGAATTAGGTGAAATTGTTCTTGAACTTATTATGGAATTTTTTCCGGAAATCATTAATGTTGAGTTTACTGCTAACATGGAAAATAGTCTTGACGAAGTGGAAGAAGGACATATTGAGTGGATCAAAATCATTGATGATTTTTACAAAGATTTTTTACCAAGACTAGAAAAAGCTGAAAATGAAATGGAAAAAATCGAAATAAAGGATGAGCCTGCAGGAGTAGATTGTGAAGAATGTGGACACCATATGGTATATAAAATGGGTCGATTTGGTAAATTTATGGCTTGTTCAAATTTCCCAGATTGCCGAAATACTAAACCAATTGTTAAGGAAATTGGTGTTAAATGTCCAAGTTGTGAAGAAGGTACAATCGTAGAACGTAAAACGAAAAAGCGAAGAATTTTTTATGGTTGCAGCCAGTATCCAGAATGTGAATTTCTTTCTTGGGATAAACCAATTGAAAGAAGTTGTCCAAAATGTAATAATATGCTTGTTGAGAAAAAACTTAAAAAAGGCGTTCAAGTACAATGTATTGAATGTGATTATAAAGAAGAACAACAAAAGTAGGTGGGCCGCTTAAATGCTCACCTCTTTTATGCTATTAGAATTTATAACCATAGGATTTTAGATAGGTGAAAATATGGCTTGTGCCACCTAAGACTTGGCGATTGCCAAGTTTTTGTAATGTTAGTAGACGGAGGGTATTTCAAACATGAATCAAGATACAGTTGTAAATGTAATAGGTGCAGGATTAGCAGGAAGCGAGGCTGCATGGCAATTAGCTAAAAGAGGAATACAGGTTCGTTTGTATGAAATGAGACCAATTAAACAAACACCAGCACACCATACAGACAAGTTTGCCGAGTTAGTTTGTAGTAATTCACTTAGAGCAAATACACTAACGAATGCTGTTGGTGTGTTAAAAGAAGAGATGAGAATCCTTGACTCTGTTATTATTAAAGCGGCTGATGAATGTGCCGTTCCTGCTGGTGGAGCGTTAGCTGTTGACCGTCATGAATTTGCAGCAAAGGTAACAGAGCTTGTAAAGGGTCATCCTAATGTTACAGTAATTAACGAAGAAGTAGGGGAAATTCCAAGTGGTCCAACAATCATCGCAACTGGTCCGCTAACATCTAAAAGTCTATCAGAACAATTGAAGTCATTAACTGGTGAGGAATATCTATATTTCTATGATGCAGCAGCACCAATTATTGAGAAAGATAGCATTGATATGGAAAAGGTGTACTTAAAATCACGATATGATAAAGGGGAAGCTGCTTACTTAAACTGTCCTATGACAGAAGAAGAATTTGATCGTTTTTATGAAGCACTAATTGCAGCTGAAACTGTTCCTTTAAAAGAATTTGAAAAAGAAATTTTCTTTGAAGGTTGTATGCCAATTGAAGTAATGGCACAAAGAGGCAGAAAAACAATGCTGTTTGGACCTTTAAAACCTGTTGGTTTAGAAGATCCGAAAACAGGGAAAAGACCATATGCAGTTGTCCAACTGCGTCAGGATGATGCAGCAGGTACACTATATAATATCGTTGGTTTTCAAACACATCTCAAATGGGGACCGCAAAAAGAAGTGCTGTCATTAATTCCAGGCCTTGAGAATGCAGAAATTGTACGTTATGGTGTTATGCATCGTAACACCTTTATTAATTCCCCTAGGTTGTTAAAGTCAACTTACCAATATAAAGACCGTGAAGATTTATTTTTTGCAGGCCAAATGACAGGTGTTGAGGGATATGTGGAATCAGCTGCTTCTGGATTAGTAGCAGGGCTAAATGCTGCACATCTAGTATTAGGTAAAGAATTAATTGAATTTCCTAACGCCACGGCTATTGGAAGCATGGCAAAATATATCACGACAGCAAATGCTGATAACTTCCAGCCAATGAACGCAAACTTCGGTATATTTGCTGAATTACCAGAGCGTATCAAAAGTAAAAAAGAACGCAATGAAATGCATGCTAATCGAGCATTAGAAACAATTCAAAAAATTTCGAAAAATTTATAGAAAATTATTTGCAAGGGCTACTAGAGTTGTGATAACATTTAGTAGCCCTTGTGAGGTGTTATGATGGAAAATGTAAAGATTTATTTAAATTTCTTCGTTGAGTATTTACAAATTGAAAGAAATTATTCACAATATACAATTGTGAATTATGTCACTGATATAGAGGATTTTTTTTTATTTATGAAAGAACAAGTTATCCTACATCTAGAAGAAATTACATATAATGATACACGTTTATATTTAACGCAGTTACATAAGAGGAATTATTCTAGAAAAACAATTTCAAGAAAGATCTCATCGTTAAGAAGCTTTTTTAAATTTCTAGTCAGAGAAGAAAAGCTTAATGAAAATCCTTTTTCATTAGTGTCATTACCTAAAAGAGAGCAAAAAATACCGCAATTTCTATATGAAGAAGAAATCGAAAAGTTATTTTCTATTTCTGATTGCACCACTCCATTAGGGCAAAGAAACCAGGCTCTAATTGAGATCCTCTATGGTACAGGAATTCGTGTAAGTGAGTGTTGTGCAATTCGATTATCTGATATTGATTTTTATATAGGTACCGTCCTTGTTCATGGGAAGGGTGGTAAACAAAGGTATGTTCCTTTTGGCAGTTATGCTCAGGATGCAATTGAACAATATATCCATCAAGGTAGAAAAATATTACTCAGCAAACTGAAAACACCTGAAGAACATTCCTATTTGTTTGTCAATAATCGAGGAAATCCTTTAACAGATCGTGGTGTTAGGCATGTTCTTAATGAGATGATTAAAAAGACATCCTTAACATTACATATTCACCCTCATATGTTCAGACATACCTTTGCAACACATTTATTAAATGAAGGTGCAGATATGAGAAGTGTTCAGGAACTTTTAGGTCATTCACATTTATCATCAACTCAAGTGTACACCCATGTAACGAAAGATCATTTAAAACGGATTTATATGTCTCATCACCCTCGTGCCTAATAGCATAAACTTAGGAGGTAGTAAAATGTCTCAATTTCATGCGACAACAATTTTTGCGATTCAACATAATGGCAAGGCGGCTATGGCTGGCGATGGTCAAGTCACATTTGGAAATGCTGTTGTTATGAAGCATACTGCGAAGAAAGTGCGTAAAATTTTTAACGGAAAAGTTATTGCTGGATTTGCAGGTTCTGTTGCAGATGCATTTACTTTATTTGAGCTTTTTGAAAGCAGGCTTGAAGAGTATAACGGCAACTTACAGCGTGCAGCAGTTGAATTAGCAAAGGAATGGCGAAGTGATAAAGTATTAAGACGACTTGAAGCGATGCTTATTGTTATGAATGAAGAGCATCTTTTATTAGTTTCTGGTACAGGTGAAGTTATTGAACCTGATGATGGTATTTTGGCAATTGGCTCTGGTGGTAATTATGCTTTATCTGCTGGGAGAGCCTTAAAGCGGTTCTCAGGTGATCATTTATCAGCAAAAGATATCGCCGAAGGTGCATTAACTATTGCTGGTGAAATTTGTGTATATACTAATCAAAATATCATTGTCGAAGAACTTTAATAAGGGAGGCAAATACATTGAATAATCAACTAACACCAAAACAAATTGTTGAGCGATTAGATCAATATATTATCGGACAAAAGGATGCAAAAAAAGCGGTAGCAGTTGCACTTAGAAATCGCTATCGAAGAAGTTTGTTAAATGAAAAGCTTCGTGAAGAGGTTGTTCCTAAAAACATCTTGATGATTGGTCCTACAGGTGTTGGGAAAACGGAAATTGCACGAAGAATTGCTAAGCTTGTCCGCGCGCCTTTTATTAAAGTTGAAGCAACCAAATTTACTGAAGTTGGATATGTAGGTCGAGATGTTGAATCGATGGTTCGTGATTTAGTTGAAACAGCTGTTCGATTAGTAAAAGAAGAAAAAATCGCAGATGTAAAGGGACTTGCTGAAGAAAATGCAAATAAGCGTTTAGTCGAACTGCTTGTCCCAGGTAAAAAGAAACAATCAACTGTAAAAAATCCCTTAGAGATGTTGTTCGGCAGTACTTCGAACACATCACAAGAGCAAGAAGATAGTAATAATGAAGAAGCAACAATACAAGAAAAACGTCGCCGCATTTCACATCAATTAGCATTAGGTGAATTAGAGGATCACTATGTAACAATTGAAGTGGAAGAACAACAAGCATCAATGTTCGATTTGTTACAAGGTTCCGGTATGGAACAAATGGGTATGAATATGCAAGATGCTTTAGGTAGTCTTATGCCTAAAAAAAGGAAAAAGCGTAAACTAACTGTACGTGAAGCTAGAAACGTTTTAATAAATGAAGAAGCAAGTAAGCTTATTGACATGGATGAAGTAACACAAGAAGCAATTATTCGTTCTGAACAAACAGGAATCATTTTCATAGATGAAATTGATAAAATTGCGGGGAAATCAAAAGGCGGGTCTACAGCTGATGTTTCAAGAGAAGGTGTACAACGTGATATCCTTCCTATCGTCGAAGGATCTACTGTTGTGACAAAGTATGGCCCTGTAAAGACAGATCATGTTTTATTTATTGCAGCAGGAGCATTTCATATTGCAAAACCTTCAGATTTAATACCTGAACTGCAAGGAAGATTTCCTATTCGGGTTGAACTTACGAAGTTAAGTGTTGATGATTTTGTGAAAATATTAATTGAACCTGATAATGCATTATTAAAACAATATCAGGCATTAATTGAAACGGAAGGTATACAATTAGAATTTTCTGACGATGCTATTCGTAAGATAGCTGAAGTTGCATTCGAAGTCAATCAGAATACAGATAATATTGGAGCAAGAAGATTACATACGATTCTAGAGCGTCTTTTAGAAGACCTTTCTTTTGAAGCGCCTGATATTAATCTAGAAAATATCGTTATCACACCTCAATATGTTGAAGATAAGCTTGGGAAAATTTCAAAAAATAAAGATTTAAGTCAATATATTTTATAACATTTTAATATGCTACAGGAGGAAATAATTCATGCCACTATTACAAAAAACACGCAAAATTAACGCTATGCTCCAACGAGCGGCGGGAAAACCAGTAAATTTCAAAGAAATGGCAGAGACTTTAAGTGAAGTTATCACAGCTAATATTTTTGTAGTAAGTAGAAGAGGAAAATTACTTGGATTTGCAATAAATCAACGAATTGAGAGCGATCGAATGAAAAAGATGCTTGAAGATCGTCAATTCCCAGAAGAATATACAAATAGCCTATTTAATATTACAGAAACATCATCAAATATTAATTTTGAAAGTGAATATACAGCTTTTCCAGTAGAAAATCCTGAGTTATTTAAGAATGGTTTAACAACGATTGTACCTATTATTGGGGGCGGAGAGCGCCTTGGTACATTAATTTTAGCTAGAGTTGAAGAACAATTTGAAGATGAGGATTTGATTTTAGCTGAATATGGAGCAACTGTTGTCGGTATGGAAATACTTCGTGAAAAAGCGGAAGAAATTGAGGAAGAAGCTAGAAGTAAAGCTGTAGTTCAAATGGCTATTAGTTCTTTATCATATAGTGAATTAGAAGCAATTGAACACATCTTTGAAGAATTAAGCGGCAACGAAGGATTGCTAGTTGCAAGTAAAATTGCAGATCGCGTTGGGATTACTCGTTCTGTCATTGTCAATGCACTACGTAAACTAGAGAGTGCAGGTGTTATTGAATCTCGCTCGTTAGGTATGAAAGGAACATATATCAAAGTATTAAATGATAAGTTCCTAATGGAATTAGAAAAATTAAAATCAAATTAATCAAAAAAGCACTTCAAGTTAACTTGAAGTGCTTTTTTAATTCTGAAAATGGAAAAAAAATCATATGCAATATTGTCGAGAAATGTGATATCCTGATTTAGCATTGTAAATAAACAAATTATATAAATGAAAATTATTTTATATGTATATAGTTTTAGCAATAAATATGAATAGGCTAAAAACTTAATTTGCCGCACAATTTTTAGCAAAAAAATGAAATTACAAACCTTCGATAATAGCAACCCCTTCGAAAGAAGGATACGCAAAGCTGCGGACCTAAGGAGAATTTCTCTATGGTAGCCGGGTTACCGAAAAGGATTGGAAAAAGTCAAATATTCTATGTGAATATATAACTTTTGCCCACCAATCTTATTTGGTGGGTATTTTTTTGCTGTCATACATTTTATTTTAATAGGGAAAAAGTCCCTATTTTGAAAATAAAGAGAAAATCCGACTTTTTTTCTCTAAGTCTTCATAGACTTTAAGACTATTATTTCATACAATTAAGATAACAAATAGCATATTTCGACACTATACGATACGTGTGGATTTTTATTTTTGTGGGGGATACGATGAAATTATTTTCAAATACCATAAACCAATTAGAACAAGCAATAAATCAATCAACTACTAAACAAAAAGTGATATCAAACAACATAGCTAATGTTGACACCCCAAACTACAAAGCTCAAGATGTTCGTTTTAATCAATCTTTCAATAATGAGCTTCAAAAACTAAGTGCAAATAAAACAAATAATAAACATATTGATTTTGGAACAACAGGAAATGGATTCCAGATACTTACGAAAAAGAATTCTAATTACCAGCATAATGGGAACAATGTGGATATTGACCAAGAAATGACAGAGATTGCAAAAAATCAGATCCAATATAACGCACTAATTGATCGTTTAAGCAGTAAGTTTAATTCATTAAAAACAGTCATAAAAGGTGGAAATTAACAATGTCAATTTTTCAAGTGATTAATACATCTGCATCTGCACTAACAGCACAGCGTGTAAGAATGGATGTAATTTCATCAAATATGGCGAATATGGATTCGACAAGAGGAAAATTAGTTGATGGAGAATGGCAACCATATCGTAGGAAAATAGTTGTAACACAGCCACAGGGCGATCAATTTTCATCCTTTTTGAATAAGGCTATGGGCTCATCAGATGCTGATGGGGTAAAAGTAACGGAAATTGTCGAAGATGAAACACCGTTTGAACTGATATATGATCCAGACCATCCGGATGCAAATGAAGAGGGTTATGTAGCTATGCCAAATGTTGACCCATTAAAAGAGATGGTCGACTTGATCAGCAGCACAAGATCTTATGAAGCGAATGTTACAGCAATGAATGCAACTAAGGGAATGTTAATGAAAGCATTAGAAATAGGAAAATAAGGTGAATGAAATGATTAATAATGTAAATCCATTTAGTTTAACAACACAACCAATACAAGTACAACAAAAAACAAATGTATTAAATACTAATTCTAATACTAGTAAACCGAGTTTTGCAGATGCTTTAAAGAAGTCAATTGAACAAATTAATCAATCACAAATTGAATCAGATAAGATGACCGAGGCATTGGCAACCGGTAAAAATGTTGAATTACATGATGTCATGATATCTGCTCAAAAAGCGAGTGTGACGATGTCATTAGCGGTCGAGGTGCGAAATAAAGCGATCGAAGCTTATCAAGAAATGATGAGAATGCAAGTTTAGTAGTGCATTAAAGTTATGACGCAATGGTCACTACGCTAGCAAAGTCATCATAACCGGGGGACTTCATGGAATGAACGAAAAATTAATAGATATAAAAACTAAACTAAATGAATTGTGGCAAAGTAAAAGTAAAGTGCAAAAAACACTCATTATTACTGGTGCACTTTTATTTTTTGTGTTTGCAGGTTTATTAACATACTTTATGTCAAGACCTAACTTAGTTCCTTTATACTCTAACCTTTCACCAGCAGAGACTGGACAAATTAAAGAAACGCTTGATTCAAAAGGCATAGAGTCTGAAATTACAAACAATGGAGCAACAATATTAGTACCAAAAGAGCAAGTTGATACATTAATGGTCGAGCTTGCTGCTGAAGGAGTGCCAAATACAGGAACAATTGACTATTCTTACTTTGGTCAGGATTCTGGTTTTGGAATGACAGATAAAGAGTTTGATGTTATTAAGCTAAAAGCTACACAAACTGAACTGGCGAACTTAATGAAAGGAATCGAGGGAGTCAATGATGCCAATGTAATGATCACTCTTCCTGCTGAATCTGTTTTTGTAGGGGAACAGACAGAAGGAGCATCAGCATCAGTTGTCCTTAACTTAAAACCTGGTGCTCAATTAGATCAAGATAAAGTAAATGCACTTTTTCATTTAGTATCAAAAAGTGTTCCCAATCTTTCTACAGATAATATCGTCATCATGGATCAAAACTTTAATTATTATGACTTAAATAATGGTCAAAACTCTTCACCAGCATCAAGTTATGCTACACAACAAGAAATTAAGACACAAATTGAGCAAGACATTCAACGAGATGTACAAAAAATGCTCGGAACAATGATTGGACAGGATAAGGTTGTCGTATCAGTAACAACAGACATCGATTTTACACAGGAAAATCGTGAGGAGAATCTTGTTCAACCAGTGACAGAAGAGAGTGAAGAAGGTATTGCAGTAAGTGTTGAAAGAATCACAGAAGCATACACAGGGAATGGGGCTGCTGCGGCTGGAGGAGTAAATGGCACAGGAGAAACCGATATTCCTGGATATGAGTCAACAACTGAAACTTCTGGAGATGGAGATTATGAACGGATTGAAGAGAGAATTAATAATGAAGTAAATAGAATTAATAAACAAATTGTTGAAAGTCCTTATAAAATCCGTGATATAGGCATTCAAGTTATGGTAGAGCCTCCTGATCCGGAGGACCCGCTATCATTTACAGCAGATCGAGAAGAAGATATTCAACAAATTTTGTCAACAGTAATACGAACATCAATTAATAAAGATTCAACCGAAGAACCACTAACCGAAGAGCAAATTGCAGAAAAGGTTGTTGTTTCTGTTCAACCGTTTGATGGCAAACAACAACTTGCTGATACTGAAACAACACCAATGATCCCGGTATGGATCTATATCGTTGCAGTTGTTTTAATTTTAGGTATTATCATTTTAATAATCTTGTTAATTAGAAAGAGAAAACAAGAATTTGAAGAGTATGAAGAAGATGAGGAATTAACTATTCCAGAGCCAATTAGAGTTCAAGATATTAATAATGAAGTTGAAACAGAAGGAACTGTTCGTAGAAAGCAGCTTGAGAAAATGGCAAGAGAAAAACCAGAAGATTTTGCTAAGCTTTTGCGTACATGGATTTCAGAGGAGTAGGGGGCTATGAATATGGCAAGGAAAGATAATAGTAATTCATTAACGGGCAAGCAAAAAGCTGCCATCCTCTTAATCTCTTTAGGACCTGAAGTCTCAGCATCTATATATAAGCATCTATCTGAGGAAGAAATTGAGAAGTTAACGTTGGAAATCTCGGGAGTTCGAAAAGTAGAATCGAATAAAAAAGAAGAAATTATTGAAGAATTCCATGATATTGCAATGGCTCAAGATTATATTTCTCAAGGTGGTATTGCTTATGCTAAACAAGTACTTGAAAAAGCATTAGGGGAAGAAAAAGCGACAAGTATTATTCATCGACTTACATCATCCTTACAAGTACGTCCATTTGACTTTGCGAGGAAAGCAGATCCAGGACAAATTTTAAATTTTATTCAAAATGAACATCCGCAAACAATTGCACTCGTATTATCGTATCTTGAACCTGCTCAATCAGGACAAATTTTATCTGAGCTTCCACAAGAGCTACAAGCGGATGTTGCTAGAAGGATTGCTGTTATGGATCGAACAGCTCCTGAGATTATCAATGAAATTGAACAAATTCTTGAACGTAAGTTGTCATCAACCGTCACTCAAGATTACACACAAACTGGTGGGATCGAAGCTGTGGTAGAAGTGTTAAATGGTGTTGATCGGTCAACGGAAAGAACGATTCTTGATTCACTTGAAATTCAAGACCCTGTATTAGCCGAGGAAATCAAAAAGAGAATGTTTGTATTTGAAGATATTGTTACACTTGATAATCGTGCAATCCAACGTGTGATTAGGGATGTCGATAATGATGATTTAATGCTTTCTCTTAAAGTTGCAAGTGAGGAAGTTAGAGAAGTCGTTTTTAAAAACATGTCTAAACGTATGGTTGATACCTTTAAAGAGGAAATGGAATATATGGGACCTGTTCGACTGCGTGATGTAGAAGAGGCACAATCTAGAATTGTCGGAGTTATCAGAAGACTTGAAGAAGCTGGTGAGATTGTCATAGCACGTGGTGGAGGAGATGATATTATTGTCTAGGCTGATTAAATCCCAATTTGCAAAAAAAATAGACAATGATAAGCAGACCATCGCTGTACAAACTATACAGGCATTTTTAAACGATAAATTGAAAACCTCTGAAGATCCAGATTTATCGGCTCAAGCCTCCCTTATTATTCAATCTGCAAAAGAAGAAGCTGATCAAATGATTCAAACAGCACAAGCAGAAAGAGTGGGAATCATACAACAAATTGCTGAAGAACAGAGAGCTTGGGAGCATGAGAAGGATCAACTTTACGAACAAATCAGGCAGGAAGCTTATGCAGAAGGCTTAGAAATTGGTAGACAAGAAGCTTTAAGGCAATATCAAGGATTAATCGAAGATTCTCAGAGAGTTGTTGACCTAGCAAAGAATGATTACGATGAGAAAATTCAAAAAGCAGAAGAAACGATTCTTGGCTTATCGATAGAAATTGCACGTAAAGTCATTTCATCGATATTGATTGATTCACCTGAAAAGTTTTTACCTGTAGTTAGACAAGGATTAAAAGAAGTAAAAGAATTTGACCATATTAAAATTCATGTCCATCCTTCACAGTACGAACTATTGATTAGTCAGAAAGATGAACTAAATGCCTTAGTGACAAATGATACAGATATAAGTATTTATGCTAATGCAGATTTAAAGATAGATGACTGCTATATAGAATCAGACTATGGGCGAATGGATATTAGTATAGATACGCAGCTGCAACAATTGAAAAATCAGTTATTACAACTTCTTGACGAAGGATGATCCCCAATTGAGAGCAATAGACTTGTTTCATACTATTGAGATGTTAGATTCATATAAACGCTATGGAAAAGTAAAAAAGGTAGTAGGACTTATGATTGAATCAAAAGGTCCTGAAAGCTCTATTGGTGATTTATGTTATATCTATACAGGTTCAAATAAGAAAATAAAAATCCCTGCGGAAGTTGTAGGTTTTAAAGATGAAAATGTCCTACTTATGCCATATTTGCAAGTAACAAATATCGCACCTGGCAGTATCGTTGAAGCAACTGATGGCCCGCTAAGAGTAAAAGTAGGAACAGGTTTAATTGGTAAAGTAATTAATGCGTTTGGGCAACCATTAGATGAGTCAAGTTTACCTAAAGGACTTACATATGTCCCAACAGATCAATCCCCACCAAATCCGATGAAACGACCGCCAATCCATGAAAAAATAGAAGTTGGTGTGCGTGTAATTGATAGTTTATTAACAGTAGGTAAGGGGCAGCGTATCGGTATTTTCGCAGGAAGTGGTGTAGGAAAAAGTACGTTAATGGGAATGATTGCACGAAATACGAATGCAGATATTAATGTTATTGCACTTATTGGGGAACGTGGTCGTGAAGTCCGTGAATTCATTGATCGGGATCTTGGACCTGAAGGGTTGAAAAGATCAATTGTTATTGTAGCAACTTCAGATCAACCTGCACTTATGAGACTAAAGGCTTCATATACAGCTACTGCTGTTGCAGAATATTTCCGAGATAAAGGGCTTAATGTCATGTTTATGATGGATTCTGTAACACGAGTTGCTATGGCACAACGTGAAATTGGACTAGCTGTTGGTGAACCGCCAACAACAAAAGGGTATACACCTTCTGTCTTTGCGATATTACCTAAGCTATTAGAAAGAACTGGAACAAATAATTATGGAACAATTACTGCATTTTATACTGTCCTTGTTGATGGTGATGATTTGAATGAACCGATTTCAGATACTGTGCGCGGTATTCTTGATGGACATATCGTTTTAGATCGAAATCTTGCAAATAAAGGGCAGTTTCCAGCAATAAACGTTTTAAAAAGTATCAGTCGTGTTATGAATCAAATTATCGATCAAAATCATCGATCAGCTTCAACAAAACTTAGGGATTTGCTTTCTACCTATTTGAACTCTGAAGATCTTATAAATATTGGTGCATATAAAAGAGGTTCATCTCGAGAAATTGATGAAGCGATCAAGTATTATCCTAAAATCATTACTTTCTTGAAACAAAATGTAGAAGATAAAGTTTCGATTGAGAAAAGTATTGATTCTCTTATTCAGTTCATGGAAAAAGGTGAATTCTAATGGGATATCAATTCAGGTTTCAAAAGATTATGGATATAAAAGAAAGTGAAAAAGAGAAATCGTTAGCAGAATACAATCAATCGGTGCATGATTTTGAAAATGTTGCACATAAACTATATGATTCGCTTAAGCAAAAAGAAGTGCTTGAAGAAAATACGATTTCCAAACTTAATCAGGGAATGTCGGTACAAGAAATAAGACACTACCAACAATTTGTTACCAATTTAGAAAAGACAATTACACACTATCAAAAACTTGTTTTATTAACTCGTAATCGGATGAATGAAAAGCAAGTTAAGCTAATGCAACACAATTTAGAAGTGAAAAAGTATGAAAAGCTTAAAAACAAACAACAAGAAGATTACAGTATTAATATGAAGCAACTAGAAAATAAACATATGGATGATCTTTCAATACAGACCTATATGTATCGAGGAAATTAGGTGAACATAAGATGGAAAATGAAAAACAAGAATACGGTAAATTTCAGTGGTTTTTCTTTGTCATTTTAATTCCAATTATCTTCACTTTAACGTTAGTGATCATTATCTTGAATGTTGCTGGATTTGATTTGCTTGGCAAGACAAAGGCAGTAATAGCAGAAGTGCCAGTCATTGAAAAGGTTTTTAAAGATAAAGAGCAGGAAACGAATATAAATGAGTCAGAAGAAGTAAGGAATGCAGCAAAACAAATTGAAGAGAAGAAGGAACTAGAACAAACAATTGAAGAACAAACGTCTATGATTACTGCGTTAGAGCAAGACGTAACCACAAAAGATAAAGAAATTCAAAAGTTAACACAAGAAATAAAATCTCTAGAATCACAAATTGAAGATATTGAAAAATCGACTGCAGAAAAAAAATCAAAAGATATTACAAAACTTTATGATAACATGTCGAGTAAAAAAGCAGCAGAGCTTATTCCTGGATTAAAGGAAGATGATGCATTACTTATTTTAACCTCTTTAGATGACAGACAAGTTGCAGATATTTTATCGAAAATGATTGTTGATGATGCGGTAAAATATACAAACCTCTTAGCAGCAAACTCTGTAGTGGAGGGAGGTGAATAAATGAATGTTGCATCACTTTTACAAGTCATGAAACAAAGTGAAAGTCCTTTTAAAGAAAAAGTATTTTCGCAATCATTAAACTTCAAACATGTTCTAGAAAGTCAGCGATCTGGAAATCAAGTATCTAAACTAGGTAGCAATCCTTTTTTTGTTGCTAATGATACATTACCTCAAAATACTAAAGAACTAAGTCTACTTTTTGATGAGCTTACTGAAAGATCGATAGATTTGAATTCGGGCTTTTACCCAGAAGTCATAACACAAGAAATAGAGGTTATTGATAATCAGCTTCTTACCAATGAAATAAGAAGTATCAAGGGACAATCTAATTCTGTTGAAGATTTACTTAATAAAGTACATGCTTCTCCTATCGCTGTTGGTGTCTTTGCTCTAGCAGAAGTATTACAATCAATGCCCACAGATCAAAAAATGAATTTTGCACCTTACTTAATAAAGCTAAATGAAATGCTAGAAAATGAATATCCTAGCTATAAGAATTCAGATGCTCAACTATCCAGCATGATAAGTGCAATTAATAAAATTGATTCTAATGATAGTACCATATTAAATGGACAAATACTGCTAGAAAAATGGCTAACTACAGATGATGCTACTAATTTAGTTAAAATGGATAAATTATTCACGCTTCATTCTAATTTGGTGAATAATACAAATAAAGTGACGTTACAGAAAGCACATATAAAAAGTGAGTTCCTGAATGAATTAGAGCTAGAATCCACTAATAAAGAGATTGTTACTCAAATAAAAGTTTTATTGGGGAATGCAGATCTTACATCATTTACAAAGATTATAGGTAAATCTGTTGAAAGCATCTTATATGAAACAAATACAATTGCTCAAAAATATAAATTCGATGTGAATGAACAGTTTATGACTGTTGATTTTAAAAATAAATCAAATTCTTTCATTTTTAATGATAAAGGAATAGAGCGTAAAAATAACCAATCAAAATCAGTACAGAGTAATGTTGAAGTAGAGCAAGCAGTCCAACATATATTAAATCCGGAATCAATTAAAGAAGATTTACTTGACGAAAGTAAAGTCCTTTTTGAAATTCGAAATATTGTAACTGACTTGCAAACAGAAATAAAGAATCTTACTGAAGATCCAGAAAATAATCTAACTTCGTTTATAAAAGAATTAACTAGTTTGGTTAATAAAGATAGTAATAACAAGAAAGAAAACTTAAAAATTGAAATCGAACTAAATAATGAAAACCAGCAGATAGGCGAAATGTTAATACTTGATCGGAGTGTTGTGGATGATCTTGGACAGTTAAGGATTGAATCGTCTAACATTCATAACTTACTAAATATAGCAAAAATTGGGGAACAAGCAGCAAAAGAACTTATATTAGATATAAACGAGGTTTTAAAAGCTATCGATAAAAATTTATATGAATCAAATATTCAAAATCGGTTACATTCTAATGAGAACAAACAGCATATTCTCTCTGAATATCAAATAGAAGTGAAACAAACAATAGCCCCAGTTGTAGATAGAGTCCAGTTGTTAATAGAAGAGATAAACCGTTTGTCATCAAATCAGTTGCCAGATATGCCTTTAATAAATTCTCAACTAAATAATAGTAAAGTGACTTTTAGTGTAAGTAAACTTAGTGAATTTCTAGATAAGGCCATACCTCTTACTGACAGATTAATAGCCATAATGACACAGCAGAATGAGAAAGCAACAAGTCAAAATAAGAGCACATTATTCGCTGAAAATGGATTAGGAATTCAAGATCCAAATGGACAATCAATGGAGCATAATCTAAAAGCTTTTCCTAAACAGCAATTTGTGGATATAGCATTATTCCAACATCAAATGAACCGTTCCTTCAATAAATTGACAACTATGAAAACAGGTCAATCATTGGTACAGCTAGAAGCAGAATCATCTATGAAACAAGAATTTATAAACCCTATTACGAATCATCAAGTTTTTGAGAATAGTTTGACGCAGCAATCTAAACAAATAATAGATAAAGAAGATGTGTTTCTTATTCAGTTAGAAAAGCTAGTAGGTAATCAAAGTAGTTTATCAATGGAAACCTCAAAATTAGATACGACGGTAAAAAAAGAATTTACAAACCAACTCATTCATGCATTTAAAGGGAGTAAATTTACTCAACTGGCAAATGGTGCAAACCGATTAGTCATTAATTTAAACCCTGAACATTTTGGAAATCTTACTGTTAGGCTTGTTCAGAAAAATGGTGAAATGGTTGCACGCATTATAGCATCTACAGAGTCTGCAAAAGAATTGCTAGAGCATAGTGTACATCAGCTAAAACAGGTTCTGCCTACAATGAAGGTTGAAATCGAACGTTTTGAAGTGTACACAGAACAATCAACAAAAACATTTAGAGAAAACTCAGAAGAAAAAGAACAGCAAAAAAATAATCCTCATAAATCAAGACATGAGGAAGAAAAAGAGACCGAACAAAGCTTTATCGAATCGTTAATTGATGTACTAGATACAAGTGTATAAGGAGGGTTAAGATGACTACAATTGATTCAAGCTTACTATTAACAAATAAGCCCACTACAACAAGTACCGGTAATTCTAGTCTTGGCAAAGATGAATTCTTGAAAATATTAATGACTCAATTACAAAATCAGGATCCACTCAATCCAATGCAAGATAAAGAATTTATTGCACAGATGGCACAATTCTCAACACTCGAACAAACAACAAATATGGCAAGTATGTTAGAGAAATTTCTAAATATTCAAAGTGACTCACTATTAAAATATTCTGAACTGATTGGAAAACAAGTTGATTGGAAAAATGATGAGGAATCTGGCAGTGGTATTGTTAAATCAATAAAACAAAATGGAACAGAAATTGTCTTGGAGCTTGAAAGTGGAGAAGAGGTTTCAAGTAATTCTGTTATAGAAGTTAGTAAAGCAGAGTAGCAGTTAAGTTAAATGTCTGTTCGTATTGACCAGTTTAATCACTACCAACCACTTCAGCCAAGAAAACAATCAGCAAAACAAAATGTTTCCTTCGGGCAGTTACTAAATAATGAACTAATTGATCAACGTCTTAAAATAAGTAAACATGCTCAAGAACGATTGAATCAAAGACAGATTACACTTTCAGATGAAGAGTGGTCTTCAATTGAAAGAAAGGTTGGCGAAGCACGGCAGATGGGAGTAAACGATTCTCTTGTGCTAGTAAGTGATGCTGCCTTAATCATTAATGCTAAAAATAATACTGTTATTACGGCAATGGATAGAGAAGAAGCGAAAACGCAAATTTTCACGAACATCAATGGAACAATTATAATGGATTAACGGCTGGACCGGTAACGGAAGCCACTAGTTGTGGAATGATCGAAGCAGCTAAATCTTAATTTTTAGGGAGAGAACATAATATGTTACGTTCATTATATTCAGGCATTAGCGGGATGAAAAACTTTCAAACAAAGTTAGATGTAATTGGTAATAACATTGCTAATGTTAATACTTACGGTTTCAAGAAATCACGTGTAACGTTTTCAGATTTAGTTAGTCAACAAATCGCAGGTGCAGCAGGTGCAACACAAACTAGTGCTGGAACAAATCCGCAACAAATTGGATTAGGAGCTCAAATTAGCTCGATTGATACAATTCATTCAGCAGGTGCAACGCAAACTACTTCTAGAACATTGGATCTGGCATTATCAGGGGACGGTTTCTTTCCAGTAGGGACAATAACAGATTTGAGTAGAGTTAATATTGACCAAGGAAATCAAATTGGTAACAATAGGATAATTGGTGCTATTGATGGCGCTGTTGATATGAATTATACAAGAGCAGGAAATCTATATTTAGATGATAAAGGATACTTAGTAACTGCTGATGGTATGTATGTAATTGGAGAGGCTGGTGAAAAAACGGTTCCTTCTGATCAAGCCATTCAAAAGTCCCAAGATGGGTTAAATGCGATTAATAATTTCAGTACACCTTATGGAAATATGATGACGAGCTTAGAAGATATTTCAAAACAAGCAAATGAATTAATGAACGCTTATCAGGAATATAACGATGCAGTTAATAATTATACAGAAAATGAAACAGGTACAACTGGTCCATTATACAATGCAATGGTAAGTGCCCGTAGTGCATTAAATACGATTATTGGTCAATACAACACAACACAAACAAGTTTCAACACAGATGCTACAGGTTTTAGAACAAGTGTAACAAATTTAACTGGTGATATTGCATCATTTAATGCAGCACAGCCAGTTGGAACAATCGTTAAAGAAGTTAATACAACAATAAATCAATTAACGGGTACTTTTCAAAATGTGACAGGAAATACAGAAGTAACAGATGCTGTTTTATCAACGCTAAATGACAAAATATCTACATTAAACAACTATATGATCGACTTAGAAAAAATCGGACAGTCAGTCATGAATTTCGAAGGTCTTGCAGAGGACTTACAAAAGCCGCAGTTCTCTAATAAATTAAGCGGTGAAGCAGGCTTAATTCAAATACCTTTAGATGCACAAAGTTTTAGTATTGGATCTGATGGTACAGTTACTTTTGTAAATGCTAAAGGTGAATTAAACATCGCTGGTCAGGTTCGTGTCGCAACTTTCTCAAATTCAAGTGGTTTAGAAAAAGTTGGAGGTAATCTATTTAAACAATCGGCAAATTCAGGCTCTATTGATAAAAACAATAATGGTATTCAACTTGATGAGCTATCAGTTGCAGGTGAAGATGGAGTTGCTTCAATTGTCGCTGGAGCTCTTGAAATGTCAAATGTTGACTTATCTGAAGAATTCACAGAAATGATTGTTGCACAACGTGCATTCCAATCAAACACTAAAATCATTACAACTTCAGATGAAATTTTACAAGAACTAATGGGCTTAAAACGATAATAAGGGGGATTGAGGCTGACTAAGGCGCATGCGCTTTAGTAAAGGCCTCTCAAATATGATTCAGTTAACAAGGTTAAATGGAAGACCATTTTCACTAAATGCTTTATATATTGAAGTCATTGAATCCTTCCCTGATACAACGATTAAGCTAACGAATGGTCACAAATATGTTGTGAGGGAGACAGAGCAAGAAGTTAATCAAAAAATAACCTTGTTTTATCGAAATATAAATGTTCTGTCCTTAAGAAAGAGCTCGGAGGTCTTCGACGATGAATAAAAAGCTTTTAAGTATAATGCTTGTCATAATAGTTTCAATCACATTGATAGGAGTAACTGCACTTGTTGTTGTAATGAAATTTTTAGGAAACGAAGACGAGCAAAAAGAGCCTTCAATCAAAGAAGTAGTGGAAGCATCTGTCGATATTCCGGAAATTACTACAAATTTGACTAGTGGAAATATTGTTCGATTGTCTTTTAAAATCGAGACAGATTCTAAAAAGGCAAAGGAAGAATTAGAACAACGTGAATTTCAAATTCGCGATATTATTATTTCAGAATTAGCAAATATGACGGCAGAACAGCTAGATGGAAAAGAAGGTATGGACAAGCTAAAAGAAACGGTCAAGATGAAATCAAATGAATTAATGCAGGAAGGTAAGATCAATAAGGTGTATACCACTTCCTATATCCTTCAATAGATATAACATTCATAATGAAGTGAATTTTGAAGGAGAAATTGTGTAATACAAAAGCCGAACATCAAAAAGTTGTAGAATAAATAAACGATTTCTACATGTTGTTTTTGAAACCTTATCTATCTAACAAATTTTTTAAATGTAAAAAATAAGTATGCGGGTTCCGTCCCCTTACCATCAGGAGGTGAAAACTTTGGCAGGTGATATTTTATCACAAAGTGAAATTGACGCCTTACTCTCTGCCATTTCAACTGGAGAGATGGATGCAGATGAATTAAAAAAGGAAGTTTCTAGCAAGAAAGTAAAAGTATATGATTTTAAAAGAGCTTTACGTTTCTCAAAGGATCAAATAAGAAGCTTAACGAGAATTCATGATAACTTTGCCAGATTATTAACGACCTATTATTCTGCTCAGCTTAGAACATATGTCCAAATTACAGTCGGTTCAGTCGATCAACTTCCTTATGAAGAATTTATCCGCTCAATCCCCAAAATGACAGTATTGAATGTATTTGACGTACAACCGCTAGAAGGTAGAATCCTTATGGAAGTTAACCCAAATATAGCATACGCTATGATGGATCGGATAATGGGTGGGATAGGTGTAAGTGTCAACAAAATTGAAAATCTTACGGAAATTGAAACGAAAATTATCTCAAATATTTTTGAAAAGTCATTAGAAAACTATCGAGAAGCATGGGATACATTAATTGAAATTGAACCTGAAATGACTGAATTTGAAGTGAACCCCCAATTTTTACAAATGGTTTCACCGAATGAGACAGTAGTAGTCATTTCGTTAAACATTCAAGTTGGGGAAACGAGTGGGATGATTAATTTATGTATCCCACATGTTGTGTTAGAACCAATTATCCCTAAATTATCGGTTCATTATTGGATGCAATCTGATCGGAAAGAACCTAAACCAAATGAAATTGAAGCTCTTAAAAAGCAAATTCAGTTAGCTGATCTTACAGTATCTGCAGAACTAGGAACTTCTGAAATTTCTATTCAAGATTTTCTGCAATTACAATCAGGGGATGTTATTCAACTTGACAGCTCCATCGACCAACCATTGGTAGTAAAAATAGGTGGCAGGCCAAAGTTTACTGGACAACCAGGGAAAATGAACAAAAAAATAGCGGTTCAAATTATTGACCACTTATCGAGAGGTGACGAAGATGGTGAGTGACGGTATGTTATCACAGGATGAAATAGATGCTCTACTAAAAGGAACAAGCGATGAAACTGAGCCTTCTGCAGATACGATTGAGGAAACCATCCTTAAAAATGAAGATTACTTTAATGCAATGGAAGAAGATGCAATAGGTGAAATCGGAAATATTTCTTTTGGAAGTTCTGCAACAGCTCTTTCGACTTTACTGCGACAAAAAGTAGAAATAACAACACCACATGTATCAATTGTCCAAAAAAGTAAGTTGGCTAACCAATTCCAACAACCTTATGTTGCAATCGAAGTAAATTATACAGAAGGATTTTCTGGTAGTAATTTATTAGTCATTAAACAAAGTGATGCTGCGATTATCGCAGATTTAATGATAGGTGGAGACGGGACGAATCCAGATGAAATGTTAGGTGAAATACAAGTTAGTGCTGTTCAAGAAGCAATGAATCAAATGATGGGTTCTGCTGCTACTTCTATGTCTACAATCTTTAATAAACGAGTAGATATTTCTCCACCTAGAGTAGAGTTACTAAATGCTAGTCCAATTGAAGAATCACAGACAATTCCTGATGATGATTTACTTATACAGGTTGCATTTCGACTTAAAATTGGAACATTGGTAGATTCAAATATCATGCAATTATTACCATTATATTTTGCTAAAGATTTAATTGAAGAATTAATTCATCCAAAACAAGAGGCTGCTACTGCTGAAGCAGTTAAAGAAGTGCAAATGTTAACTCCTGACTATAGGGAAGCTCAAGTACAACAATATGACAATCCATCTCATAATGATCAAATAGATCAACAAATATATCAATCTGAGCAGCTTGCACAGCAACAATACACAGTACCACAGCAACAGTATTCACAACCAAGAAAACAACAACCGATAATAGATGTTAAACCAGCAGAATTCACTGCTTTCGAACCTATTCAGCATCAGCAGCAGGAATTACAAAATCTTGATATGCTTCTTGATATTCCGCTTTCTATAACAGTAGAATTAGGAAGGACGAAACGCTCTGTTAAAGAGATATTAGAACTTTCATCAGGTTCAATTATTGAACTTGATAAGCTTGCTGGTGAACCAGTTGACATATTAGTAAACAATAAAATTGTTGCTAAAGGTGAAGTGGTCGTTATTGAAGAAAATTTTGGCGTACGTGTAACTGATATAGTCAGTCAATCCGAGCGCTTAAATAAATTAAAATAAAAGAATTAGTAGGAGTGGGGAAGATTATGGCACACAAAATTATGATTGTTGATGATGCAGCCTTTATGAGAATGATGATTAAAGACATACTAACAAAAAATGGATATGAAGTAGTCGCAGAAGCAGCTGATGGAGCACAAGCAGTTGAGTTGTATAAAGAACATCAACCAGACTTAGTTACTATGGATATTACGATGCCAGAAATGGATGGTATTGCAGCATTAAAAGAAATTAAACAAATAAATGGGAATGCCAAAGTGATCATGTGTTCTGCAATGGGGCAGCAAGCGATGGTTATTGATGCCATTCAAGCTGGAGCTAAAGATTTTATTGTAAAGCCATTCCAAGCTGATCGTGTTTTAGAAGCTATTGGTAAAACATTAAGCTAAAGGTGGAGTAAAATTGCTTCATAGAAACTACCACATATTGATGATAACAGCAATGCTGATTTTTTCTCCGCAAGAAACAAATATAGTTCTTGCGGAGGATCAAATCAACCAGAGTGTGTATGATTTGATTAAAAATGAAAAAAAGGAAGAGACGAAAGATAATAAAACAGTAGAGCAAGAACAAGAACAAGTTGTTCAAGAAGATGCTCTATCTGTTACGCCATTTGATTTTATTAAAATGTTTGCTGCATTAGCGTTTGTTCTTTTTCTTATTTATTTATTGTTAAAATTTGTCACTAAACGAAACCGATTGTTCCAACAAGGTCAATCAATTGTCAATCTAGGAGGTACAAGCCTAGGCCAAAGTAAATCTATACAAATAATCAAGGTTGGAAATCGCGTATTAGTTGTCGGTGTAGGTGATTCAATATCCTTACTTAAAGAAATCGATGACGATGATGAGCGGGAACATTTAATAGATGAATTTGAACGAAAACAAGAACAGATAGCGGATCCTAAAGATATTATCCAAAAGGTTGCAAATATTGGACAACAAATGTTAAAAGCGAAAAGGTCAAATGACAACAAATCAGCATTTTCTTCTACTTTCAAAGAACAATTAGAAAAGGTTAAACATGAACGAAAGAAACAGCTCGATGTAGTTAAGAGAAAGGGTTTAAAAAAGCATGAATGAATTTATGGAGTTTTTTAATAATAGTGATGCTGAAAATGTAAGTGCATCTGTAAAATTATTACTATTATTAACAGTTCTATCAATTGCTCCGAGTATCTTAATTTTAATGACTTGTTTTACTCGTATTATCATTGTTCTTTCTTTTGTTCGAACTTCACTAGCAACACAATCAATGCCACCTAATCAAATATTAATAGGAATAGCGATGTTCTTAACATTTTTTATTATGGCTCCTACTTTTTCAGAAGTTAACGAACAAGCATTGACACCGTTATTTAATGAAGAAATTGATTTAGAAGAAGCATATGAACGTGCAGCATTACCTTTTAAAGAATTTATGAGCAAGCATACGCGGCAAAAAGATCTGGCTCTCTTTCTAAATTATGCCGGAATAGAAAGTCCTGAATCAATCGAAGACATTCCACTAACAGCTCTTGTACCAGCATTTGCAATAAGTGAGATTAAAACCGCTTTTCAAATTGGATTTATGATATTTATTCCATTTTTAGTGATTGACATGGTCGTTGCAAGTATCCTTATGTCAATGGGAATGATGATGCTGCCGCCAGTTATGATATCATTGCCATTTAAAATACTTCTATTTGTATTAGTAGATGGTTGGTACTTAATCATAAAGTCTTTGTTACAAAGTTTTTAGAATGGGTGAAAACGAATGAGTTCAGAAATGGTTATTTCTTTAGCAGAAAAAGCAGTTTATACGACATTAATCATTTGTGGGCCATTATTACTATTGGCACTAATAATTGGATTGATCGTCAGTATTTTTCAGGCTACAACGCAAATACAAGAGCAAACGTTAGCGTTTGTTCCAAAAATTGTAGCAGTGTTAGTAGGATTAATATTTTTTGGTCCCTGGATGCTTTCAACATTGATTTCCTACGCACAAGATATATTCGGTAATTTAAATAGGTTTGTAGGGTAGAAATGGGTACAATATTGGAAAATTACCCTGCTTTTTTATTGGTGTTTATGAGAATAACAGCTTTCTTTGTCACATTGCCGTTGTTCTCTTATCGAAATATCCCTAATTCTCATAAAATAAGCTTTTCATTTTTATTGGCCTGGATCATGTTTTTTGCATTAGATCTGCCAAAGATTGAAATTGATGGTGAGTATTTTATTCTTATTTTAAAGGAAGCACTTTTCGGATTAATGATTGGCTTTTCAGCATATTTGATCATTGTAGCCGTTCAATTAGCTGGTAGTTTTATTGATTTCCAAATGGGTTTTGCCATAGCAAATGTCATTGATCCACAAACTGGTGCACAAAGTCCGCTTATCGGACAATTTCTTTATACTTTTGCATTATTGCTTATGATTAGTATTAATGCTCATCACCTTTTATTAGATGGGGTTTTTTATAGTTATCAGTTCGTACCAATTGATCAACTATATTTACCTCTCGGAGAAGAAAATGTGATTGAATATATTGTCCAATCGTTTAATTCCATGTTTATTATTGCCTTTCAAATGTCAATTCCTGTTGTTGGATCCTTATTTTTAGTCGATCTTGCATTAGGAATTGTTGCGCGTACTGTTCCTCAGTTGAATATTTTTGTTGTTGGACTTCCATTAAAAATAGGAGTTAGCTTTATCATGCTAATTTTAGTGATGGCGGCATTATTTGTCTTCATGCAAGAGTTATTTGAAACAATGACATATACAATGAGAGGGCTTATGGAATTGTTTGGAGGAACAAACAATGAATCTACTTAAGCTAGATTTACAGTTTTTTTCTGGTGAAAAAACAGAAAAAGCGACACCACGAAAAAAACAAGATGCTAGAAAAAAAGGACAAGTTATAAAAAGTGCGGACGTTAATACTGCACTATCATTATTAACTGTATTTTTATCGTTTCTATTCATTGGCGCTTTTATGAGAGATCGATTAATTCTCATGATGAAGGGTATTTTTCAGGATTATTTATTAGTAAATTTAACCGATCAAAATATGGAAGGTTTTTTTTATACAATTGCTTTACAAGCAGGAATGATATTAGCTCCGATTATGGTGATCGCATTAATTGCTGGTGTACTCAGTAATTACATCCAAGTAGGGTTCCTTTTTTCTACAGAGTCTATTCAAATGAAATTAAATAAGTTGGACCCAATTCAAGGTTTTAAACGGATTTATTCAATGCGTGCCATTGTCGAACTGTTAAAATCACTCTTAAAAATTACTGTTGTTGGTGTGGTAACCTTCGCTGTTTTATGGATGGATATTGATAATATATTACGCTTATCTCAAATGACCGTGGAACAATCTTTCGTATTCATAGCATCATTAACTATGAAAATGGGATTATATGCCTCAGGAGCTCTATTAATACTCTCTTTTTTAGATTACCTTTATCAGCGCTTTGATTACGAAAAAAACCTTCGAATGTCAAAACAGGATATCAAGGATGAATACAAAAAATCTGAAGGTGATCCACTTATTAAATCGAAAATTAGACAAAGGCAGCGCGAAATGGCAATGAGGAGAATGATGCAGGATGTTCCAACTGCTGATGTTGTCATTACGAATCCAACTCATTATGCCATTGCTTTAAAATATGATGAAGAAAAAATGGACGCACCATATGTTGTTGCGATGGGGGTTGATCACGTCGCACAAAAAATAAAAGAGATTGCAAAAGCGAATGATATTATAATGGTCGAAAATAGACCGTTGGCTCGTGCCCTATACGATCAAGTTGATTTAGGACAAGCAGTACCGGAGGAATTTTTCCAGGCAGTTGCAGAAATCATCGCGTATGTTTATCAAACAAAATCAATGTAATACTTCCATTCACAATATCAGGTACAAAAGTTAGAAATGATTGGTTTTAAGGAGAGAAACAAACATGTCTGCAAGAGATTTATCAGTATTACTTAGTGTCATTTTAATCGTTGCAATGCTTATCATTCCATTTCCAGGCTGGTTGTTAAGCTTTTTAATTATCATTAATATTTCTCTTGCATTATTAGTCATCCTTACGTCAATGAATATGAACGAACCATTGCAATTTTCTATTTTTCCATCATTAATCTTGTTATTAACTTTGTTTCGTTTAGGATTAAATGTTTCAACAACTCGTGCAATTTTAGCCGAAGGGGACGCTGGTAAAGTAGTAGAAACTTTCGGAACCTTTGTAACGGGTGGAAATATCCTTGTTGGATTAGTTGTCTTTATAATCTTAATCATCATTCAATTTATTGTCATAACAAAGGGTTCTGAGCGTGTATCTGAAGTCGCTGCACGTTTTACTCTTGATGCTATGCCTGGTAAACAAATGAGTATTGATGCAGATTTGAATGCAGGAATGATTTCTGAGCAACAAGCAAGAGAGCGTCGTGAAAAAGTAGGACGTGAAGCAGATTTTTATGGGGCAATGGATGGTGCTAGTAAATTTGTAAAAGGGGATGCGATAGCAGGTATTATCATGGTTCTGATCAACATGCTCTTCGGTATCATAATTGGTATGATGCAGAATGGGATGTCTATCGGTGAAGCAGCTTCTCATTATACGATGTTAACAGTTGGAGATGGAATTGTCAGCCAAATACCCGCACTGTTAATCTCTACAGCAACGGGAATCGTTGTAACAAGGGCGGCTTCAGAAGGAAACTTAGGAACTGATATTTCAAAACAATTATTTGCCTATCCGAAAATGCTCTATGTGGCAGCAGGAACCATTTTCTTACTAGGAATTTTCACACCTATCGGCTTGTTTCTTACCTTACCGATAGCTGGCTTATTTGCTTTCGCAGGCTATCGGATATCACAATCAAAAGAACAATCAATTCCTGATGAAGAAGAGGTTGAACAAGAAATTGAGATGGATGAAATGAAAAGTCCTGAAAGTGTCATGAATCTCATTAATATCGACCCTATTGAATTTGAATTTGGATATGGATTAATCCCACTTGCAGATACAAATCAAGGTGGAGATCTTCTTGATCGAGTTGTGATGATTAGAAGGCAGTTAGCTATTGAATTAGGCCTAGTTATACCCGTTGTAAGAATAAGAGATAATATTCAGTTACAACCTAATGAATACAGATTAAAAATAAAAGGTAATGAAGTAGCTAAAGGTGAAATCCTCCTTGACCATTATTTAGCAATGGCCCCTGGAATAGAAGATGATTCGATTGAAGGTATTGATACAATCGAACCTTCATTTGGACTTCCTGCTAAATGGATCACAGAAGAAATGAAAGATACCGCTGATATGTATGGATATACTGTTGTAGATCCGCCATCTGTTGTTTCAACACATATTACTGAGGTCATAAAACAACATGCACATGAGCTACTAGGAAGACAAGAAACGAAACAATTAATCGATCATTTAAAGGAATCATACCCTATTTTAGTAGAAGAAGTTACACCTTCACCACTTAGCATTGGTGAAATACAAAAAGTACTTGCGAAACTTCTTAAAGAAAAAGTTTCGATTCGTAACTTACCTATTATATTTGAAACGTTAGCCGATTTTGGAAAGATGACATCTGATTCAGAATTACTAGGTGAGTATGTAAGACAAGCATTGGCTAAACAAATAACTGCTCAATATTCAGATCAAGATCAAATGTTAAAGGTTGTGACCTTATCAGGAAAAATTGAGAAATTAATTGCTGATGGAGTACAACAAACCGAACATGGTAATTATTTATCGTTAAGTCCTGATGTGTCTCAAGCGATAATCGAAGCGATTGCAAAGGAAATAGAAATGCTCTCGCTACAACAACAAATACCTATTTTACTATGTTCACCAGCTGTCAGAATGTACGTTAGACAGCTAACAGATCGATATTTTCCGCAGGTTCCAATATTATCCTATAATGAGTTAGAAGCAAATGTTGAAGTACAAAGTGTTGGGGTGGTGAATGTGGAATGAAAGTAAAAAAATATGTTGCACCATCAATGCAAGAGGCTATGAAAAAAATAAGGTCAGAAATGGGAAATGATGCAGTTATCTTAAATTCAAAGGTAGTTCATACAGGAGGATTTTTAGGTTTATTCTCGCAGAAAAAAATTGAAGTAATTGCTGCACTTGATCCAGAGATTCCTCTCCCCAAAAAAAGGAAAGAAAAGGAATCAAATTTAAAAACTAATAATCCTATTTTATCAAAGGAAGAAATAACTCAAAATGAACGAATAAAACCTGTAAAAGCTATAGAAGATCATCAGCATTTATTAGAAGAAATAAAAGAGTTAAAAGGCATTCTCCAATCGATTTCAGCAAATGAAAAATCTGACTTATATCCTGAACCGCTAAAAGTGATCTTGCAAGTAATGATTAGGCAAGAGATTAATCCTGCTATTCGTGGCCAGATTATGACAGACCTATTAGAATATTGGTTTCAAGCAGGTGGCAATATAACCTCTACACAATTAAAAAATAAAGAGTTAGAACTTTTTGTTCAGTTATTAAATGATCTTGATTTCGGCGGGATCTCATACGAGAAAAAATATATTAATGTCGTTGGTCCAACAGGGGTTGGTAAAACAACTACTCTAGCAAAGCTTGCTGCAAAATGTGTGCTGGAAAAAAAGAAAAAAGTAGCTTTTATTACGACAGATACTTACAGAATTGCTGCTATAGATCAGTTAAAAACATATGCAAAAATCTTAAATGTGCCAATAGAAGTTTGTTATAACATTGATGATTTTAAGGAAGCAAAAAAGAAATTTGAAAGGTACGATTATCTTTTTATTGATACCGCTGGAAGAAATTTTCTTGATTCACAGTATGTGAAAGATTTAAAGTTAATCATCGATTTTAATGATGAACTCGAATCTTATTTGGTATTAGCCGCAACAGCAAAACCATCTGATATGCTTGCGGTTTATGAACAATTCTCAGTTATCCCCATTAAGAAGCTTATCTTTACTAAACTAGATGAAACAACATCAAGAGGTTCATTGATTGATGTCATGATAAAAACGAAAAAGGGGATTGCTTATACAACACACGGCCAAAATGTCCCTGATGATATTGAAGAGGCGACTACAGAACACATAGTCGAACAGATATTGAGGTAGTGAGATTATAATGAACGATCAAGCAGAACGTCTAAGAGAACGATTAAATAGATTTAGAACCCAAGCTAGCTCAATTGCAGTTATTAGTGGTAAAGGTGGAGTTGGAAAATCTAATTTTTCCTTGAATTTTTCATTAGCATTACAAAATGCCAAAAAACGAGTTTTATTATTTGATTTAGATATCGGTATGGGGAATATCGATATATTAATTGGTGAGAGTTCAAAGTATTCAATTGTCGATTTTTTTGAAAATCAGCTTCCTTTAACAGATATTATTTCAAAAGGTCCATATGGTCTTGATTTTATATCTGGCGGAACTGGGTTAGGATCCATTTTTAAACTTAACGAAAAGATGTTTCAACGTTTTATAGAAGAACTTGAATCTTTATTCCAAACATATGATATTGTCATTTTTGATATGGGTGCAGGTATTTCAGAGGATAGCTTACAATTTTTATTATCAGTAGATGAAATAATTGTTATTACTACACCAGAGCCTACATCATTGACAGATGCCTATGCAGCAATTAAAAGCATATGCGTCCGTCATAAAACGATGTCTTTTTCAATTGTTGTAAATCGATCGTTTAATAAGAAATCTGGGGATTCAACGTTTAATAGATTATATCAAACAATTGTCCATTTTTTAAAAAGGGAAGTAACTCTTCTTGGTAGTATTCCTGATGATTCTACGATTATGAAAGCTGTCATTGATCAAACACCGTTTCTTATTTACCGTCCGAATTGTCTAGCAAGTAAAGCAATGTTTACGATCTCACAAGACTATCTACAAAGAAAGTCACTTGATCAAGCTTGCTTAGAATCAACTTCTTTTATTTCTAAATTAAAGAATTTATTCATGAAGGGAAGGTAGATGGATGAAGAAGATCCGCGTACTTGTCGTTGATGATTCAGCCTTCATGAGAAAATTAATAACTGATTTTCTAAGTGAAGAAAAAAAGATTGAAGTAATTGGAACTGCAAGAAATGGTGAAGATGCCATTAAAAAAGTAGCGTTATTACATCCGGATGTTGTAACAATGGATGTTGAAATGCCTATAATGAACGGTCTTGTAGCACTAAAAGAAATTATGATGAAATCCCCAATTCCTGTCATCATGCTTTCTAGTACGACGAAAGAAGGTGCTGAAAATACGATTAAGTCATTGCAATTAGGTGCAGTAGATTTTATTACAAAACCTTCAGGGGCAATCTCATTAGATCTTCACAAAGTAAAGAATGAAATAATAGAAAAAGTTATCCTTGCAAACACTGCTAACATTCGTCATATATCAAGTGATGTTCTTAATAAAAAAAGTACCCTTAAGGGGATTCGATATAGTAAAATAGACTCATATAAGGACCAAGTACCTACAGCTATCGGCAAAGCCAGATTGACTAAACAGATTGTTTGTATAGGCACATCTACTGGGGGTCCAAGAGCTTTACAACATGTGTTGACAAAATTACCTATTGATTTTCAGGCACCAATTTTTATTGTTCAACATATGCCTCCTGGATTTACTCAGTCACTTGCAAATCGATTAAACACACTATCCATGATCACGGTCAAGGAAGCGGAAAATAATGAAGTCGTGCAAAATGGAATTGCATATATTGCCCCAGGCGGCTCGCATTTATTAGTCAATAAAACAGGTAGCTCATTAATAATAAAATTAGAAAAATCAGAAATAAGGAATGGACATCGTCCTTCTGTTGATGTGATGTTTGAATCTATTAGTGAAATCTATGACTATCGGAAAATTGCAGTAATTATGACAGGAATGGGATCTGATGGAACTGAAGGGTTGAAAAAGCTTAAATCTACTGGTGTTGTTAAAGCAATTTCAGAATCTGAGCAAACTTCAGTTGTTTACGGAATGCCAAAAGCAGCTCTGAATACTCAATTAATTGATAAAGTTGAAAATGTGGAAGATATCGCTGCTTCTATCATGGATTTTATTCGAAACTAAGGAGTGCCACCATATATGGATATGAATCAATATTTAGAAGTTTTTATTGAGGAAAGCAAAGAGCATTTACAATCTTGTAATGAAAAATTACTAGAGTTAGAGAAAAATCCAAAAGATTTATCGATTGTAAATGAAATTTTTCGATCTGCACATACATTAAAAGGTATGAGTGCAACGATGGGGTACGAAGATATAGCAAATTTAACACACCAAATGGAAAATGTACTTGATGCAATTAGAAATGAAAAATTAGCCGTTACATCAGATCTTTTTGATGCAGTATTTGTTTCGGTAGATAACCTAGAAGAGATGGTTTTCTCGATTGCACAAGGCGGGGATGGTAAAAAAGATGTATCCGCAGTTGTAGAAATGTTAAAGAAAATTGAAGATGGTGAAGATCTTAATCATGACTCATCAAAAAGTGAGAATCAAGGGAATTCTTTAAATCAAAACCATAACAATCATGCAATTCAAGAATATGATGATTTCGAATATACAATTATCCAGCAGTCAAGAGAACAAGGATTCTCGGCTTATGAAGTGACAATATCTTTGCGAGAGGATTGTTTATTAAAAGCGGCAAGAGTATTTATGGTGTTCGAAATTCTAGAACAACTAGGAGAAGTCATTAAAGCTGTTCCTTCCGTAGATCTCTTAGAAGAGGAAAAATTCGATTCACAGTTTAGTGTAGCGATTATAACGAATGATTCGAGTGATGATATTCATAACAAAGTGATGAAAGTATCTGAAATAAAAGAGGTAGTTGTACAGCAACTTGATCACTTAGCAATGATGAACAATCAAGCAAACTCACAAGCTACAGTTCTAGTAGAAACAAATCAAAATGATGAAGTAGAAAAAGAAACACATCAACATGTGCAAGAGAACAGCGTGAAAGCTGCGGAAAAGCAAGTTGCAGCAACAAGCTCCAAAACAATTCGTGTTAATATCGAAAGATTAGATATACTAATGAATTTATTTGAAGAGCTGGTTATTGACCGGGGAAGATTAGAGCAAATTTCTAAGGATTTAAATAATAATGAACTTAATGAAACGGTTGAAAGAATGTCTAGGATATCAGGGGATCTCCAAAATATTATTTTAAATATGAGAATGGTTCCAGTTGAAACGGTATTTAATCGTTTCCCTCGAATGATCCGACAACTAGCTAAGGACTTAAATAAAAAGATTAACCTAGAAATAATCGGTGCTGAGACTGAATTAGATCGAACAGTCATTGATGAAATTGGCGACCCGCTTGTTCACCTTTTGCGGAATGCGATTGACCACGGTATTGAGATGCCTGATGTACGTTTGAAAAATGGGAAATCAGAAGAAGGACATGTTGTATTAAGTGCTTATCACAGTGGAAATCATGTATTTATTGAGATTGAAGACGATGGTGCTGGTATAAATCGTGAACGTGTTCTTAAAAAGGCGCTTGACAGAGGTGTTGTGACTGAGCAACAGGCAGCAACTTTAACTGATAAACAAGTATATGAGCTTATTTTCTCATCAGGTTTTTCAACGGCAGACCAAATCTCTGATATATCTGGGCGAGGGGTTGGATTAGATGTAGTAAAAAGTACGATTGAATCACTAGGTGGTTCCGTTTCAATAGATTCAGTAGAATCAAAAGGCTCTAAATTTTCAATACAGCTTCCACTTACTTTATCGATCATTTCAGTGATGCTTGTTGAATTACAGAATGAGAAATATGCTATTCCGTTATCTTCTATTATTGAAACAGCTGTTATTAAAAAAGACGCGATATTACAAGCCCATAACCAACAGGTTATTGATTTCCGCGGGAAAATTGTTCCTTTAGTCTATTTAACAGAGATCTTTGAAGTGCCTGTCGAAACAGGAAATGAAGATTATGTGTCATTAATTATTGTACGAAAAGGCGAAAAAATGGCAGCGCTAGTCGTTGATTCGTTTATCGGTCAACAGGAAATTGTTTTAAAATCTTTAGGCAATTATTTAAGCTCAGTATTTGCTATCTCAGGCGCAACAATTTTGGGAGATGGACAAGTTGCTCTAATAATTGATTGTAATGCACTAATAAAATAAGATCTATTGACGAACAATTTTTTTCCTGATTTCAATGAAAGGGGTCTATACAATGGGTGAATATTTATCTGAAGATGTAAAATTCATAGTCTTTCAATTACAAGATGAGGAGTATGGAATTCCTGTACATCAAGTACGTTCAATTGAGAAGGTTCAATACATTACAAGAGTTCCGAGAACAGCACCATATATAAAAGGAGTAATCAATTTAAGAGGTGTAGTTACACCAATTGTTGATTTACGCAGTAGATTCGGATTGGAAGAACAAGTTAATTTAGACAGTTTAAGAATTATCATTGTTTCAAAAGATGAGATGGATGTAGGTTTTATCGTTGACGCAGCAAATGATGTCATAGATATTCCGTTAAATATTATTGAACCAGCACCAGAAGTAGTTGGAGCAGTCCAAGTTGACTTTATTAAAGGGGTTGCTAAGCTGGATAAAAGATTAATCGTTATGATTGATCTAGAGGAAGTTTTAAAGGTTGAAAAAGACCGTTTATTGACTGTGTAGGTAGTGGCTATGGATTATATTAATCGTTTTACAACAGAACACTTAGATGTTTTGAAAGAGGTTGGGAATATTGGAGCTAGTCATTCAGCAACAGCCCTTTCAAAGCTCTTAAATAAAAAAATTGAAATGACCGTTCCAGATGTAAAAGTTGTTTCGTTTAATGAATTAATGGAATGGGTTGGTGGACCAGAGGTTGTTATTGCGAGTGTTTTTTTTAGAATTGATGGGGACATTCCTGGGTCACTCTTTTTCATTTTAGGGATTGATCAAGCTGAACGATTCATAAAGCAATTAATAGACGATGACCTTTTTTCATTTAGACATTCATCGAATGATGAACTTGGTTTATCAGCATTTCAAGAACTTGGAAATATTTTAACAGGATCTTATCTAACATCTTTATCTGATTTTACTAAATTAAACCTTTTTCCTTCTGTCCCTGCTTTATCCATTGATATGTTTGGAGCGGTAATAAGCCATGGATTAGTAGAATTATCACATGTTAGTGACTATGCAATTATTATCGATACAGCGATTAGAGAAGAGGATCAATTAGAAAATGAATCTGTAAAAGGTCACTTTTTTCTATTACCTGATCTGGATTCGTTTAAAAAGCTATTTACAGCATTAGGTATGTCAGATGAATATTGAAACAAATGTAATTAAAGTTGGTATTGCAGATCTAAATATTGTTAAATCGCCAAATCATATCCGTACATCAGGGTTAGGCTCATGTGTAGGATTAATTATATTTGACAAACATAATGAAATAGCTGGGTTAGCTCATATCATGCTACCGGACTCTTCTCTAGCTAATAAAGGGTCTTTTAACCAGGCGAAATATGCTGATACAGCTATACCTTTACTTATTCATAGATTAACGATGGCTGGTGCAAGAAGCAGGGCATTACTGGCAAAAATGGCTGGCGGGGCACAAATGTTCCAATTTCAAAATACGAACGATATGATGAGAATTGGTCCAAGAAATATTGAAGCAATTAAGAAGCAATTACACGAGTACAACATCCCGTT
Source organism: Metabacillus sediminilitoris (assembly GCF_009720625.1). Lineage (NCBI taxonomy): Bacteria > Bacillati > Bacillota > Bacilli > Caryophanales > Bacillaceae > Metabacillus > Metabacillus sediminilitoris. The sequence goes on along the minus strand of NZ_CP046266.1, from coordinate 3,617,392 downwards.
AATAAGTGAAGATGTTGGAGGAAACAGCGGAAGAACGATTGAATTTGATCCCGTATCATGTGAATTAACGATAAGAACAGTAAACAAAGGGACAAAAGTGATTTAAGTCTGTTAGCTGTAAGAAACTATTCTTGGTGGGGCGGATAATAAATGACACAATTTACATTAACTGATGAGCAAGTGATTTGGCAAAAATGGAAAGATGCACGTGACTCTCAAGCAGGTGATGTTTTAATTAAAAAGTATATGCCACTAGTATCTTATCATGTCCAAAGGATTTCCGTTGGCCTTCCTAAGAGTGTTAATAAAGACGATTTGATGAGTTTGGGGTTATATGGTTTATATGATGCATTAGAAAAATTTGATCCATCCAGAGATTTAAAATTCGATACGTATGCATCTTTTCGAGTTAGAGGTGCAATAATTGATGGTCTTCGCAAAGAGGACTGGTTGCCCCGAAGTTCAAGAGAGAAAGCAAAACGAATTGAAGCAACAATAGAGAAGCTGGAGCAAAAGCATTTAAGAAATATTTCTTCAAAAGAAATAGCTAATGAATTAGGTATTTCAGAAGGGGAAGTTGTTAACGTAATAAACGAAGGCTTTTTTGCTAATGTTCTTTCAATTGATGAACAACTTGTTGATCATGAAGATGGAGAAAGCATAGGTTTTAGCATTAAAGATGACAATCAACAAACACCTGAAGAAAAAATCGTTAAGGATGAATTGATTGCACAATTATCCGATGTAATACTTCAGTTAAGTGAAAAAGAACAGCTTGTGATAAGCTTTTTTTACAAAGAAGAATTAACGTTAACAGAAATAGGACAAATTATGAATTTATCCACTTCGAGAATTTCCCAAATTCATTCTAAGGCATTATTTAAATTGAGAAAAATACTTGAGAATGTGATTCATTAACACTCTCTTTGTTAAGTGAGGATGTATATGACAACAATATTACTTTTGATAAGTTTACTACTCCATGTAGTAGCTTTTTATTTTATTGTCGTTCTTTATTCGAAATATTCAACCATTAAAGATTTAGCAGATTCACAAAGAGATTTGCTTGAGGAAGCTGAACAAGCGTTAACTAGCTTTTTAATAGAGATAAAAGATGAAAATGAAAAATTGTTGCAGAATCTTGAGGCGAAAGGTTTGGAAAACTCAACAAATGAGCAGGACGAAAAAAAATCGAAGGTGATCGTTCAATCACGGGGGAATGCTGCATCAGATACGAAGCAGGAACCTGCTGTTTTTACTGATGAGGAGCTTCCGCAATATCTACCAAAAGTAGACGAAATCGAAGATATTATTGAAATTAATAATTTTTCTCAAAAAAATAATATTTCATTCGAGATTGAGGCTATAAATCTCCATGAAAAGGGTCATACTGTTGAACAGATTGCCAAAAAATTAAACAAGGGAAAGACAGAAATTGGGCTTCTTCTTAAATTTCGTCAAAAGTAGTCAAATATCCTTGATTGTCATAATACGATATGGTATATTAATTTTTGGTGTTAATACACACGCTTATAGATTTAAGTATTGGTGCTGTTTATAAAACAGTGATGCTTAAAGATGATGTAAGCGGAGGAAAACAAAACCATTAGGAGGAACAAACACATGTCAGTTATTTCTATGAAGCAATTGCTTGAAGCTGGTGTTCACTTCGGTCACCAAACTCGCCGTTGGAACCCAAAAATGAAACGTTACATCTTCACTGAGCGTAACGGTATCTACATTATCGACCTTCAAAAAACAGTTAAAAAGGTTGAAGAAGCTTACAAATTCGTTAAAGAACTTGGAGCTGAAGGCGGTACTATTCTTTTCGTAGGTACAAAAAAGCAAGCACAAGATTCTGTTAAAGAAGAAGCAGAACGTTCAGGAATGTACTTCGTTAACCAACGTTGGTTAGGTGGAACATTAACTAACTTTGAAACAATCCAAAAACGTATCAAACGTTTAAAAGATATTCAAAGAATGCAAGAAGATGGTACTTTTGAAGTACTTCCTAAAAAAGAAGTAGTTCAACTTAAAAAAGAGCTTGAGCGTCTTGAAAAATTCCTAGGTGGAATTAAAGACATGAAGCAATTACCAGATGCATTATTTATTATCGATCCTCGCAAAGAGCGTATCGCTGTAGCGGAAGCTCGTAAATTAAACATTCCGATCGTTGGTATCGTTGATACTAACTGTGATCCAGATGAAATTGATTACGTTATCCCTGCAAATGATGATGCAATTCGCGCTGTTAAGCTTCTTACTGCAAAAATTGCAGATGCTATTTTAGAATCTAAACAAGGTGAAGAAACTACAACTGCTTAATCTGCAAAAAGGTGATAAGGGGAATTGACCTTTTATCACCTTTTTTAAGCATGATACATAAAGTACTCAAACATTCATGTAAGCAAATACATTAACCCTTAAAGGAGGAATACCGTTATGGCAGTAACTGCACAAATGGTAAAAGAATTACGTGAAAAAACAGGCGCTGGAATGATGGATTGTAAAAAAGCTTTAACTGAAACAAATGGAGATATGGAACAAGCAATCGATTACCTTCGTGAAAAAGGTATTGCAAAAGCAGCTAAGAAAGCTGATCGTATTGCTGCTGAAGGTTCTACACTTGTTAAAGTTAATGGAAATGAAGCTGTAATCTTAGAGGTTAACTCTGAAACTGACTTCGTTGCGAAAAACGAAGGATTTAAAGAATTAATCAATGGTTTAGCTGATTTCTTATTAGCTAAAAAACCAGCTGATGCAGAAGCAGCTTTAACAGTAACTATGGACAACGGTTCAACTGTTGAGGAATACATCAACTCTGCAATTGCTAAAATTGGTGAAAAAATTAGTCTTCGTCGTTTTACAATCGTTTCTAAAACAGACAACGATGCATTCGGTGCATACTTACACATGGGAGGACGTATCGGCGTTCTAACATTATTAGAAGGAACTACTGATGCAGATGCAGCTAAAGATGTAGCAATGCATATTGCTGCAGTAAATCCTAAGTATGTAACACGTGATCAAGTTTCTGCAGAAGAAGCTGAGCATGAGCGCAAAATTTTAACAGAACAAGCTCTAAACGAAGGTAAACCTGAAAATATCGTAGCTAAAATGGTAGAAGGCCGTTTAAGCAAATATTTTGAAGAGATTTGCTTACTAGACCAAGCTTTCGTTAAAAACCCTGATCAAAAAGTTAAACAATTTGTTGAGTCTAAGGGCGGTACTGTAAAAACATTTATCCGTTATGAAGTAGGCGAAGGTATCGAAAAACGTCAAGACAACTTTGCTGAAGAAGTAATGAGCCAAGTTAAAAAATAATTTTCATTCATATACACGCTACAAATTGTGTACATGAGCATACATTTCTAAAAATGGAAAAAGGGAACACAGGCTGTGTTCCCTTCTTTTGGAGATAAGCAGTCTTCTTCAGAACGAAATGTAACAATGCTGGAGGTAATTATGAGTAATCCTAAATATAATCGTATCGTCTTAAAATTAAGTGGTGAAGCACTTGCAGGTGAAAATGGGTTCGGTATTAATCCTACTGTTATCCAGTCAATTGCTAAACAAGTGAAAGAAATTGCAGAGTTAAATGTTGAAGTTGCTGTTGTTGTTGGCGGCGGAAACATATGGCGTGGGAAAATTGGTAGTGAAATGGGCATGGATCGTGCAACTGCAGATTATATGGGAATGCTGGCTACTGTCATGAATTCATTAGCATTACAAGACAGTCTTGAAACACTAGGCATACAAACTAGGGTTCAAACTTCTATTGAAATGAGACAAGTTGCAGAGCCATATATAAGAAGAAAAGCGATTCGCCACTTAGAGAAAAAACGGGTCGTTATTTTTGCAGCTGGTACAGGTAACCCATATTTTTCTACAGACACAACTGCGGCATTGCGTGCAGCTGAAATCGAAGCTGATGTTATCTTAATGGCGAAAAACAATGTTGACGGCGTGTATAATGCTGATCCTAGAATTGATAAAAATGCTGTAAAATATGAAACTTTATCATATCTTGATGTATTAAAGGAAGGACTTGCTGTCATGGATTCGACTGCATCTTCTTTATGTATGGATAATGATATTCCATTGATTGTCTTCTCTATTATGGAAGAAGGAAACATTAAGCGTGCCGTAATTGGTGAAAATATTGGAACAATTGTTAGGGGGAAATAACCTTGGCTAAACAAGTTTTGGAAAATACAAAAGATAAAATGGAAAAAGCAGTTTCTTCTTTAAGTCGTGAATTGGCATCTGTAAGAGCGGGAAGAGCTAGTGCTAACTTATTAGATAAAATCTCTGTTGAATATTATGGCGCACCAACACCTGTTAATCAGCTAGCTTCAATAAGCGTACCTGAAGCACGTATGCTTGTTATTCAGCCATATGATAAATCAGTTCTTGGTGATATCGAAAAAGCGATCCTTAAATCAGATTTAGGATTAACTCCTTCAAATGATGGATCTATTATTCGATTATCTATACCTGCTTTAACTGAAGAAAGACGTAAAGAACTTGTCAAGCTAGTAAAAAAATATGCTGAAGAAGCAAAGGTGGCAGTTCGAAATATTCGTCGTGATGGTAACGATGACTTGAAGAAGTTAGAAAAAAATGGTGAAATCACAGAGGATGAGTTAAGAAACAACACGGAAAATATTCAAAAATTAACTGATGAGTATATTGTAAAAGTAGATAATGTTGCAAAAGATAAAGAAAAAGAAATCATGGAAGTTTAATGAAAAAATAGGTACAATAGAAATGTTAAAGACCCTCTAATGTTTACAGGGGGTTTTTTTGTTAATACTGTTAACAGTATCATGGTAAAAAGAGATCATGAATTATTGGGTGTTGGAGGAATCACATGCTCAACATATTAAAGAAGTGGAAAGGCAATCCTCAAGCCGCAAATGAACAATCAATTATTAAAGAGGAATTATTAAAGGAAGAGATTCCTGAGCATATTGCCATAATTATGGATGGTAATGGTAGATGGGCTAAAAAACGTGCACTTCCAAGAATTGCTGGTCATCATGAAGGTATGAAAGTAGTCAGGAAAATTACAAGACAAGCGAACGAACTAGGTGTTAAAGTACTCACTTTATATGCTTTTTCAACTGAAAATTGGAAAAGACCTAAATCAGAAGTAGAATACATAATGAAGCTTCCTGAAGAATTTTTAAATACCTATTTACCAGAACTTATTGAGAAAAATGTTCAGGTTCGAATTATGGGCGATAAAAATAGACTTCCAGCACATACGTTAAGAGCGGTAGAAAAAGCAATTAATGATACTAAGAACAATGATGGAATGATTCTTAATTTTGCATTAAATTATGGAAGCCGTGCAGAAATTATTTCAGCCGTACAATCAATTGCTCACGATGTTAAAAATGGTCAGTTAAATGAAGATTCTATTAATGAAGAAATATTTTCGAATTATTTAATGACACATACACTTAAGGATCCTGATTTATTAATCCGTACTAGTGGTGAAATAAGACTGAGTAATTTTATGTTATGGCAGTTAGCATATACTGAATTTTGGTTTACAGAAGTTCTATGGCCAGATTTTAATGAAGAAAACTTATTACAAGCCATTCACACATATCAACAAAGAGGACGCAGATATGGCGGCGTATAAAAGGTGATGAAAGCACAATGAAACAACGAATTTTAACTGCAGTATTGGCTGCAGCTATTTTTCTTCCCTTTATCATTTACGGGGGATTACCATTTACAATATTTGTTTATTTATTAGCTACAATTGCTTTGCGTGAATTATTAAAAATGAAAAAAATATCCCTGGCAAGTATACCTGGTCTTGTAAGCTTAGTTATACTGTGGGTACAATTAATTCCAACCTCTTATATAACAGTATTAGATGATGTTAATTTTTCAAAGGCAGAATTTGCCTTAATGGCGTTACTACTTTTATTAACTTATACAGTAGTGACAAAAAATAAATTCACATTTGATGATGTTGGTTTTGTTGTTATTGCTATTTTTTATCTTGGGATAGGCTTTTATTTTCTCATCGAAACGAGAAATATTGGTCTAGAGCTCGTATTTTATGCATTAATATTGATATGGGTAACAGATTCTGGAGCTTATTTTGTTGGACGTGCAATGGGCAAAAACAAGCTCTGGCCAGAAATAAGTCCAAATAAGACGATTGAAGGTGCGGTTGGCGGCGTTATATTTGCGGTTCTTTTTTCATGGGTCTACCATTATTTTACTGGTGTTCTAGATAATTATTTCGTTGTGACTTTCATGACAATATTATTATCTGTATTTGGACAAATAGGTGATTTAGTTGAATCAGCACTAAAACGTCATTATCAAGTTAAAGATTCAGGTACGATACTTCCTGGTCATGGAGGGATCCTAGACAGATTTGATAGTCTGTTGTTCGTTTTACCACTTTTACATTTTTTAAATTTAATTTTTTAAGCTATTATGAGTCCATTACCCTTTCCTATTAGCTTCATACCCTTAATCAGCATATCCTTGTTTGTGCGGATTAGTAACTAACGCATTTTTTTATTTGATTGGAAGTGAATTTGTGAAAAAAATTAGCTTGTTAGGTGCTACTGGTTCAATTGGAGTACAAACTCTTGATGTGATTGGAGCACATCCTGAGGCATTTCAACTTGTAGCCATGTCTTTCGGTCGTAATTACAAAGCCGGGAGCGAGATTATTAAGAAATTTAAACCGAAATTTGTTGCAGTTCAAGACAAAGAAACTTACGAAATGGTTAGTAAAGAGTTTTCACATAATGACGTTAAAATAGGATATGGCAGTGATGCTCTCATTGAAGCGGCTATTTATGATGGGGTGGAATGTTTAGTAAATGCGGTAGTAGGTAGCGTGGGGTTAGTTCCAACATTAAAAGCAATAGAAAATGGCATTACGATAGCACTTGCTAATAAGGAAACACTTGTTACAGCTGGACATTTGGTCATTGAACATGCAAAAAGATATAATGTTGATATCTTACCAGTTGATAGTGAACACTCTGCTATCTTTCAATGCTTACAAGGTGAAAATGTAAAATCTATTGAACGGTTAATCGTTACTGCCTCTGGTGGAAGTTTCCGTGATAAAAAACGAGAAGAACTTGTGGAAGTTACTGTTGAAGAAGCATTGAAACACCCAAACTGGTCAATGGGTGCAAAAATTACAATTGATTCAGCTACTATGATGAATAAAGGCTTAGAAGTAATTGAAGCACATTGGCTATTTAATATGCCTTATGAAAAGATTGACGTTTTATTACATAAAGAAAGTATTATTCATTCATTAGTAGAATTCGAAGACAGTAGTATTATTGCACAACTTGGCACACCTGATATGAGAGTCCCGATACAATTTGCCCTAACATACCCTGAAAGATTGCCTTTAGTAAAAGCTAAACGACTTGAGCTCTGGGAAGTTGGGAAATTACATTTTGAAAAAGCTGATTTTAACAGGTACAGATGCTTACAATATGCTTTCGATTCAGGTAAAATAGGTGGAACAATGCCAACTGTTTTAAATGCAGCAAATGAAGAAGCTGTTTCAGCTTTTTTAAGAGGTGATATAACATTTCTTCAAATTGAAGAAATTATTGAGAGATCTCTTAATAAGCATGAGAGCATTTCACATCCAAATTTGGAGCAAATTCAATTTGTTGATCAACAAACACGAAATTTTGTACAAACATTAATCTCATAAAGGTGGTCATTTAAGATGAATACTGTGATAGCGTTTGTCCTCATTTTCGGCGCTCTTGTTTTTTTCCATGAGCTTGGCCATTTAATTTTTGCAAATCGTGCAGGAATTTTATGCCGTGAATTCGCTATTGGATTTGGACCGAAAATCTTGTCTTTTAAAAAGAATGAAACAGTTTATACGATTCGCTTATTGCCTATCGGCGGATTTGTAAGAATGGCAGGAGAGGATCCCGAAGTCATTGAAGTAAAACCTGGTCATAATGTTGGATTACTTTTTAATAAAGGCAATAAAGTAGAAAAAATCATATTAAATAATAAAGAAAAATATCCAAATGCTCGAATAGTAGAAGTTGAAAACGCTGATTTAGAACATAACATGTTTATCTCTGGTTATGAGCTCGGTGAAGAAGATTTCTTAAAACGATTCGACGTTAGTGAAACATCTTATTTTATTGTTGATGGACAAGAAGTTCAAATCGCTCCTTATAATCGTCAATTTCAGTCTAAAAGTGTCGGACAGAGAATAGCAGCAATATTTGCAGGACCTTTAATGAATTTTATTCTTGCATTAGTCATTTTGTTTACATTAGGATTGATTCAAGGTGCACCTGTTGATGATCCAAGATTAGGGCAATTAACTGATGATGGTTCGGCAAAGTCATCAGGATTGCAAGAAGGTGATGTCATCCATTCTATCGAGGGAGAATCTACCTCTTCTTGGACGGAAGTCGTGACAATTATTCGTGAAAATCCTGAAAAAGAATTAACATTTGAAGTTGAACGTGGTGGAGAAATTTTATCATATGAAGTTGTTCCTAAAGCTGCGAAGGTTGGAGAAGAAACAATAGGTCAAATTGGAGCCTATAATCCAGTAGATAAATCGTTTATAAGTTCCATCAAGTATGGTTTTATTGAAACATACACTTGGACAAAAGAAATATTATTTGGATTTGGAAAGCTAATAACAGGTCAATTTTCAATCGACATGCTTTCAGGACCTGTCGGTATATATGATATGACAGATAAAGTTGCTGAATCTGGTTCATTAAATTTGCTTAGATGGGCTGCACTATTAAGCATAAATTTAGGTATTGTAAACTTATTACCTTTACCTGCATTAGATGGTGGCCGCCTGTTATTCTTATTTATTGAAGCATTAAGAGGAAAACCAATTGATCGACAAAAAGAAGGAATTGTACACTTTATTGGTTTTTCATTATTAATGTTATTGATGCTTGTGGTTACTTGGAATGATATCCAAAGATTATTCTTATAAGTTTAATTAAAATTGAGGTGCTCGTAATGAAACAAAGTATGACGTTTATTCCTACTCTTAGAGAAGTTCCAGCTGATGCTGAGGTGAAAAGCCATCAGCTTATGCTGCGAGCAGGATTTATTAGACAAAACACAAGTGGGGTATATAGTTATTTACCACTTGCACAAAAAGTGTTAAAAAATATTGAACAAATTGTTCGTGAGGAAATGAATAATGCAGGAGCATCTGAATTATTAATGCCTGCCATGCAACAAGCTGAACTTTGGCAGGAATCAGGTCGTTGGTATTCATATGGCCCAGAACTTATGAGACTAAAAGATCGTCATAATCGTGAATTTGCATTAGGAGCTACACATGAAGAGGTCATCACTAGTTTAGTTCGCGATGAAGTAAAGTCTTATAAACGTTTGCCTCTTAGTTTATATCAAATTCAAACAAAATTTCGTGATGAAAAGCGTCCTCGATTCGGCGTATTACGTGGCCGTGAATTTATTATGAAAGATGCATATTCATTCCATGCTACACAGGAAAGCTTAGATGAAGTATATGATAAAATGTTTACTGCGTATCAAAATATATTTACTCGTTGTGGTCTAGATTTTAGAGCAGTTATTGCGGACTCAGGTGCAATGGGCGGTAAAGATACACATGAATTTATGGTATTATCTGATGTTGGCGAAGATACAATCGCATACTCAGACACATCAAAATATGCTGCAAACATAGAGATGGCTCCAGTTATTTCAACATATGAAAAAAGGTCGGAAGCATTAAAACCGTTAGAAAAAATTGAAACACCGAATCAAAAAACGATTGCAGAAATATCTACGTTTCTAAATGTAGCGAAGGAATCTTGTATTAAATCAATATTATTTAAGGTTGATGATCGATTCGTACTCACATTAGTTCGCGGGGATCATGAAGTGAATGATATTAAGCTGAAAAACCTTTATGGTGCAACTGTTGTTGAATTGGCTTCAGCTGAAGAAACAAAAGAAACCTTAAATTGTGTCCCAGGGTTTGTTGGACCAATCAATGTATCTAATGATGTCGAAGTTGTTGCAGACCATGCGATTGCTGCAGTGGTAAATGGAGTATGTGGAGCAAACGAGGAGCATTTCCATTTCCAAGGTGTTAATATTGACCGTGATGCTAAAATTTCACAATATGCTGATCTCCGTTTTATCCAAGAAGGTGACAAATCCCCAGATGGTGAAGGCGTTATTAAATTTGCTAAAGGTATTGAAGTTGGCCATGTGTTCAAACTTGGCACTAGATACAGTGAAGCAATGGATGCTACGTTTTTAGATGAAAATGGACGTACACAGCCAATGATTATGGGCTGTTATGGAATTGGTGTATCTAGAACACTTGCTGCAATTATTGAACAGTATAATGATGAAAGTGGGATCGTGTGGCCAGAATCTGTTGCCCCATTCCAGATTCATGTCATTCCAGTTAATGTAAAAAATGATGCACAAAAGGATTTATCAGATAAACTATATGCTGAATTTTTACAAAAAGGATATGATGTTTTACTTGATGACCGTCCAGAACGTGTTGGTGTTAAATTTGCAGATTCTGATCTTATCGGCTTACCTGTTCGTGTTACAGTTGGTAAAAAAGCAGAAGATGGAATTGTAGAAGTAAAAGTTCGTAAAACAGGTGAATCTTTTGAAGTGTCAGTAACGGAGCTTTATGACAAAATCAAGCAATTACTTGGTAACTAAAATAGGTTACAGAGAAGAATAAAGCATGTTAAAATAAAACTAGAAAATTGACGAGAAGAGGCTGACTCGAATGTAGTGGACATAGCCCTTATACATGTAATATGTATAGAGGCTTTGTTAACAATGAGGCAGCCTCTTCCATTGTGATTAGACCATTTCAGCCAATGACATTCGTCATGAAATGCAATATTTGAAATTAATGGAGAAAGGGGATGACTTAAATGGAGAAAGTGAACCAAATTGAGCGATTTCAACTCCTGCTCCAACAAATAAATTTAACTGAAGATGCAGCTGTCGTTCATTTTAAAAATGGTTCAATTGCCAAATTAACCGTTCATAAACATACAAAAAATTGGCATTTCCATTTTCAATTTGAAAAAATACTACCATTTGATGTATATCAATTGTTTCAAGCAAAACTTGTTAAGTCTTTTTCTCATATAGCCGATATTACATTTTCTATTGAAACGAAGGATCCAGTTTTTGATGAAAAACTTGTACAAGATTATTGGTCAATTTGTATTCAGCAAATGGATGGGATTTCTCCGCCAATGCTCGCTCTTTTAAATGAGCAAAAACCGACTTTACAAGGTATAAAAGTAATCGTAAAGACAAAAAACGATACTGAGGCAATGACAATTAAGAAGAAATATGCCCACCTTATTCAAGAAAGTTTTCAGGAGCTTGGATTCCCTACTTTTCAAATGGATACAACCGTTGCAGTAACAAAAGAAGAGATTCAAAGGTTTCAAGAACAAAAGCTGCAAGAAGATAAAGAAAAAGGGCTAAAAGCATTAACGGATATGATGAATGCTGAGAAGGAAGAATCAACTAAGCCAGAATTCACTGGTCCTTTAACAATAGGATATACCATTAAAAATGATGAAGAAATTCGTACTCTTGCTTCTATTGAAGATGAAGAAAGAAGAGTGGCAATTCAAGGATATGTTTTTGATGCTGAAACGAAAGAATTAAGAAGTGGACGAACACTCCTTACCTTTAAAATTACAGATTATACAAGCTCAATCCTTGTAAAAATGTTCGCTAGAGATAAAGAAGATGCAGTATTAGTACAAGCTGTGAAAAAAGGTATGTGGTTAAAAGTACGCGGTAGTATTCAAAATGACACATTCGTACGCGATTTAGTTATGATTGCTAATGACATAAATGAAGTCAATGCACAAGAACGTCAGGATCTATCGCCAGAAAATGAGAAGCGGGTTGAACTTCATTTACACTCACCAATGAGTCAAATGGATGCTGTTACTTCAGTCAGTAAATATATTGAACAAGCGAAAAAATGGGGACATAAGGCTATTGCTTTAACAGATCATGCAGTAGCGCAATCTTTTCCTGAAGCATATTCTGCAGGGAAAAAGAACGGTGTTAAAATATTATATGGTGTTGAAATCAATCTAGTAAATGACGGCGTACCAATTGCATATAATGATGATAATCGATATTTACCGGATGAAACATATGTTGTTTTTGACGTTGAGACAACAGGCTTATCTGCTGTATATGACACGATTATTGAGCTAGCAGCAGTAAAAGTCCGTGGTGGAGAAATTATCGATCGCTTTGAATCATTCGCTAATCCACATCATCCACTATCTGCTATAACCATTGATTTAACTGGAATAACAGATGATATGGTAAAAGACGCACCGAATGTTGATGAAGTCCTTCGAGATTTTAAAGAGTGGATCGGCAATGATATTTTAGTAGCACATAATGCTAGCTTTGATATGGGCTTTTTAAATGTCGGATATAAGAAGTTATTAGGTGAAGAAAAGGCTAAAAACCCTGTCATTGATACATTGGAGCTCGGTCGTTTCCTCTATCCTGAGCTTAAAAATCATCGACTAAATACACTTTGTAAAAGGTTCGATATCGAATTAACTCAGCATCACCGTGCCATTTATGATGCTGAAGCGACAGGTTATTTACTCATTAAGATGCTGAAAGATGCAGCAGAAAAAGGCATCGAAAATCATAATCAATTTAATGACAATATGGGTAAAGGCAATGCTTATCAGCGTTCTAGACCATACCATGCAACAATTCTTGCCCAAAATGAAACTGGATTGAAAAATTTATTTAAACTAGTATCAATTTCACATATGAATTATTTTTATCGTGTGCCTCGAATTCCTCGGTCGCTACTAAATAAATACCGAGAAGGTCTAATTGTCGGATCAGCATGTGACAAAGGTGAAGTTTTCGAAGGGATGATGCAAAAATCTCCTGAAGAAGTGGAAGAAATTGCCGCATATTATGATTATTTAGAGGTACATCCTTTAGAGGTATACAATCATTTAATAGATTTAGATTATATTAAAGATGAAACGGCATTAAAAGAAATTGTGTCAAATATTGTTAATCTTGGTGAAAAACTAGAGAAACCTGTTGTAGCAACAGGGAATGTACATTATTTAAATCCTGTGGATAAAATATATCGCAAAATCTTAATTAGCTCGCAAGGTGGTGCAAATCCACTTAATCGTCATACATTACCAAATGTTCATTTTCGAACAACGGATGAAATGATGAGCTGTTTTTCCTTCCTTGGAAAAGATAAAGCAAAAGAGATTGTTATAGAGAACACCAATAAAATTGCCGACATGATCGATGAAATTAAACCAATAAAAGATGATTTGTACACTCCTAAAATTGAAGGTGCAGATGAAGAAATTCGGGCAATGAGTTATTCAAGAGCAAGAAGTATTTATGGTGAGAATTTACCGGAACTAGTTGAAGCACGCCTTGAAAAAGAACTTAAGAGTATTATTGGACATGGTTTCGCAGTCATTTATTTAATTTCACATAAACTAGTTAAAAAATCCCTCGATGATGGATATCTAGTTGGATCACGTGGATCTGTCGGTTCATCATTCGTTGCTACAATGACGGAAATAACTGAGGTAAATCCACTGCCGCCACATTATGTATGCCCAGAATGTCAACACTCTGAATTTTTTAATGATGGGTCTGTTGGTTCTGGTTTTGACTTACCGAATAAAGAATGTCCGAATTGTGGTGCACAATATCAAAAAGATGGACATGATATTCCATTCGAAACATTCCTTGGCTTTAAAGGAGATAAAGTACCTGATATTGATTTAAACTTCTCTGGTGAATATCAACCAAAGGCACATAACTATACAAAAGTTCTATTCGGTGAAGATAATGTGTACCGTGCTGGAACAATAGGAACTGTTGCAGAAAAAACAGCATATGGCTATGTAAAAGGTTATGCTAATGATCATAACATTATCTATCGAGGTGCCGAGGTTGATCGTCTCGTTCAAGGATGCACAGGTGTAAAACGAACAACAGGACAACATCCAGGTGGTATTATTGTTGTACCGGATTACATGGATATATTTGATTTTTCACCAATTCAATTTCCAGCAGATGCAACAGGATCCGAATGGCGCACAACCCATTTTGACTTCCATTCTATCCATGATAATTTATTAAAGCTAGATATTCTTGGGCACGATGATCCAACCGTTATCAGGATGCTACAAGATTTAAGCGGAATTGACCCAAAAACGATTCCGACAGATGATCCTGAAGTAATGAAAATTTTTAGCGGTACGGAATCTTTAGGAGTATCTGAAGAGCAAATTATGTGTAAGACAGGTACATTAGGGATTCCTGAATTCGGAACTCGCTTTGTAAGACAAATGCTTGAAGATACAAAACCAACAACATTCTCTGAGCTTGTCCAAATTTCTGGACTTTCACACGGTACAGATGTTTGGCTTGGAAATGCTCAAGAGTTAATTCATAACAAAATTTGTACGTTAAGTGAAGTTATAGGTTGTCGTGATGATATAATGGTCTATCTTATCTATCAAGGCTTAGAACCTTCATTTGCCTTTAAGATCATGGAGTCTGTACGTAAAGGTAAAGGTTTAACAGATGAGATGGAAGAAGAGATGAAAAAGCAAGAAGTACCTGATTGGTACATTGACTCTTGCTTGAAAATAAAATACATGTTCCCGAAAGCCCATGCGGCTGCGTATGTATTGATGGCTGTGCGTATTGCTTGGTTTAAAGTTCATCATCCACTTCTTTATTATGCGGCATATTTCACAGTCCGTGCCGATGATTTTGATATTGAAACAATGGTAAAGGGTTCAACTCCAATAAGGGCTAAAATTGAAGAAATTAATCTAAAAGGGTTAGATGCAGCTCCAAAAGAAAAAAGTTTACTTACAGTTTTAGAATTAGCATTAGAAATGTGCGAGAGAGGCTATTCATTCCAAAAAGTTGATCTTTACCGCTCAAGTGCATCTGAGTTTATCATTGATGGAGATACACTTATTCCTCCTTTCAACTCTATCCCGGGGCTTGGAACTAATGCAGCAATAAACATTGTGAATGCTAGAAAAGATGGGGAATTTCTTTCAAAAGAAGATCTACAGCAACGTGGTAAAGTCTCAAAAACAATTATTGAGTATTTAAATGCGCAGGGCTGTTTAGACGAACTACCAGATCAAAACCAATTATCACTATTTTAAACGAGGTCTGATCCCCGGAGTATATATAAATTTTTCAAGATAACAAATTTGGGGTCTTACCCCGGTCTTGACTGGCGCCAGACCTTTAATATGTCTTAATGTCTAGCTCCAGCGCCTAGTTCCTTGAGTCATAATCCACATTTGAATTGAAGGTAAAGAACATTTTCTATTCAAATGCGTCTTATGCTTGCCGACCTATTCAAGGCGCTTCCGCTAATAATTTGCAATAAAATTCCGGTTATGTTATGCTTTTAATGGAAATGCTAACGATAAGCAGAGGAAAAGAGTGGGGAAACCCACTCTTTCGTATTGTTATCGTCCTCGTCACACGGATAGTATAATACATACCATTCCCTGCTCAAAAGGCAGGGTTTTTCAGCAATTAAAGGTGCCAAAATGCTGTTCCAGCGCTTGCGCATTTCTTGAAAAAACAAAAGTTTAGTTTTTACTTTGTTTTTATGTCTAGTTCCAGCGCCTGTCCATTTAGGTCAAACGAAGGATTTCATATGGTGTGAATTTGCCTGTGACTGATTAAGGTGCTTGCGCTTTTCTGAGTAAGGAGGAAGACAATGAGCAAAAAGGTAACGGACATCGTTGAACAATTAGTAACACCAATCTTAGATGATATGAAATTAGAATTGGTTGATATTGAATATGTAAAAGAAGGTTCTAATTGGTTTCTTCGATTATTTATTGATTCAGAAACAGGCATTGATATTGAAGAATGTGGTGTAGTAAGTGAGAAATTAAGCGAAAAGCTTGATGAATTAGATCCCATTCAACATAATTACTTCTTAGAAGTGTCATCTCCAGGTGCAGAGAGACCATTAAAAAAAGAAGAAGATTTAAAGAGGGCAATTGGTAAACAGGTCCATATAAAAACTTATGAGCCTATAAATGGAGAAAAGTTATTCGAAGGTGTGTTAACTGATTTTGACGGTCAAACGGTTACAGTTACTGTAACAATTAAGACAAGAAAAAAACAGGTTGAAATCCCTTATGATAAAGTGGCGAAAGCTCGATTAGCCGTCACATTCAATTAGCATTAGTTTATTGAGATCTCCGAGGGATTTGCTAGAATACTGCAAATCCTATTCCATTTTTCGTTTTCTTTTGACAATGCTTATTTCACAAAAATTAAAAAAGAAAATGGAAATATCATAACAGATAATGCATTTAGCTTATTTTTTAAGGGGGAAGCCGTTAAAATGAGTAGTGAACTATTAGATGCCTTAACGATATTAGAAAAGGAAAAAGGCATCAGCAAAGAAATTATTATTGAAGCAATTGAAGCTGCTTTAATTTCTGCTTACAAACGTAACTTTAATCAAGCGCAAAATGTACGTGTGGATTTAAACCGTGAAACAGGTACAATGAAAGTTTTTGCAAGAAAAGATGTTGTTGATGAGGTATATGATTCTCGTCTGGAAATCTCAATTGGTGAAGCTCGTCAAATTAATCCAAATTACGTTCTTAACGATGTAATTGAAATGGAAGTAACGCCTAAAGACTTTGGTCGTATAGCTGCACAAACAGCTAAACAAGTTGTGACACAACGTGTCAGAGAAGCTGAACGCGGTGTTATTTATACTGAATTTATTGATCGAGAAGAAGATATAATGACAGGTATTGTTCAGCGTATCGATTCAAAATTCATATATGTAAGTTTAGGTAAAATTGAAGCTCTTTTACCTGTTAGTGAACAAATGCCCAACGAAACTTATAAACCGCATGACAGAATTAAAGTTTTTATTACCAAAGTTGAAAAAACAACTAAGGGTCCACAAATTTTTGTTTCAAGAACACACCCTGGATTATTAAAAAGATTATTTGAGATTGAAGTTCCAGAAATCTATGATGGTACAGTTGAAATTAAATCGGTATCACGAGAAGCTGGAGATCGTTCAAAAATATCTGTCCATTCCGATAATCCTGAGGTGGATCCAGTTGGTTCATGTGTTGGGCCAAAAGGTCAGCGTGTACAAGCAATTGTTAATGAACTTAAAGGTGAAAAAATTGATATTGTTCGATGGTCCGCTGATCCGATTGAATTTGTTGCAAATGCATTAAGCCCATCTAAAGTAGTTGAAGTTCTTGTCAATGAAGCTGATAAAGCAACAACAGTCATCGTACCTGACTATCAATTATCATTAGCAATAGGAAAAAGAGGGCAAAATGCACGATTAGCTGCTAAACTCACAGGCTGGAAAATTGATATTAAAAGTGAAACAGACGCTGAAAAAGCAGGAATTTACCCAGTTCAATCATCTAAAACTGAAGATGATGTTGATGATGAACCACTTTTAACGAGTTTGCATGAGACTGAGCTTAGTGAATAAGAGGTGAAATCACATGAACAATCGCAAAATTCCTTTACGTAAATGTGTTGCAACAGGAGAAATGAAAGCGAAAAAAGAACTTGTCCGCGTTGTCCGATCAAAGGAAGGCGATGTTTCTGTCGACCTAACCGGCAAAAAAAATGGACGCGGTGCTTATATTACGCTTGATAAAGATTGTATTCTTCAAGCTAAAAAGAAAAATATCCTTGCTAATCATTTAAAAGCAACTATTGAAGAGTCGGTTTATGACGAATTGCTTGAATTGGCTGAGAAGGAGAAAAAATAATTCACATGAAACAGCAGCAATGGACGTCCTTATTGGGCCTGGCAAATCGAGCACGAAAAGTCATTTCTGGGGAGGAACTTGTTGTTAAAGAAGTTAGGCAACAACGTGCAAAACTTGTTCTTCTTTCTCAAGATGCATCAGCAAATACAATGAAGAAGGTTACAGATAAATGTAAGTTTTATCAGGTCCCCTTTAAAATGGTTGAAGATCGCTACCAGTTAGGTCAGGCAATTGGTAAAGACGCGAGAGTCGTTGTAGCGATAAATGATGCAGGCTTTGCTGCAAAGTTAAAAACCTTGCTCGATTAATATTCTTGGGGGTGAACGTATGACAAAAATGCGAGTATATGAATATGCAAAACAAACGAATGTATCAAGTAAAGACATTATTTCTACGTTACAAGAAATGAATGTTGAAGTTAGTAATCATATGTCCACGATCGAGGACAATGTCATTGTCAAGCTTGATCAAAAATTTAAAGCTTCAAACAATACAAATAAAAGTAACGAATCAACTATGAAACCGGGGAAAAACGTGACTAATAATTCTAAAACAAGTAATAATCATTCAGAAAATGTAAAAGTAAGCAGTGGGGAAAAACCTGCAAATAATAAACCTATGAAGCAAGCTCCATCTCATTCAAATAATAAAAAGCCAAACCAAGCAAATAATAAACCTTTTAACCAAAATAAAGGGAAGAAAAATAATAACAATAATAACAATAAGAAAAATAAGGGGTTTTCTGGTCAACAGCCTGCACAACCTAAGCCTAAAAAGGAATTACCAAGCAAAATTACGTTTACAGATAGCTTATCAGTAGGTGAATTAGCTTCCAAGCTTGGAAAAGAGCCATCTGAAATCATTAAAAAACTTCTTCTATTAGGTACAATGGCGACAATTAATCAAGAACTTGATAAAGATTCAATTGAATTAATTGCTGGCGAATATGGTGTTGAAGTAGAAGAAGAAATTGTCTTTGAAAAGACAGAGTTCGAGAAATATGAAGAAATAGACCGTGAAGAAGATCTTAAAATTCGTCCTGCTGTTGTAACGATCATGGGACACGTTGACCATGGTAAAACAACACTCCTTGATTCTATTCGTCATACGAAAGTAACAGAAGGTGAAGCTGGAGGTATTACGCAGCATATTGGAGCTTATCAAATTGTCGCTAACGATCAAAAAATCACATTCTTGGATACTCCTGGACATGCCGCTTTTACGACAATGCGTGCTCGTGGTGCTCAAGTAACTGATATTACAATTTTAGTTGTTGCGGCAGACGACGGTGTTATGCCTCAAACAATTGAAGCGATAAATCATGCAAAAGCTGCCGAGGTACCAATTATTGTTGCTGTTAACAAAATTGACAAACCAACTGCAAACCCTGACCGTGTTATGCAAGAATT
The DNA here is from genome assembly GCF_009720625.1 of Metabacillus sediminilitoris. Taxonomy (NCBI): domain Bacteria; kingdom Bacillati; phylum Bacillota; class Bacilli; order Caryophanales; family Bacillaceae; genus Metabacillus; species Metabacillus sediminilitoris. The sequence goes on along the minus strand of NZ_CP046266.1, from coordinate 3,598,095 downwards.
AACAGAACATGGTCTAGTACCTGAGGCTTGGGGTGGGGATACTATCTTTGTACCTGTTTCTGCATTAACAGGCCAAGGACTAGATGAGCTACTTGAAATGATTATCCTTGTGACAGAAGTAGAAGAACTAAAAGCGAATCCAAACAGACGTGCAACTGGTACTGTTATAGAAGCACAGTTGGACAAAGGTCGAGGTTCTGTTGCTACCCTTTTAGTTCAAAATGGTACATTACGTGTTGGTGATCCAATTGTTGTAGGTAATACTTTTGGTCGTGTACGTGCTATGGTTAATGATATTGGGCGCCGTGTAAAAGAAGCAGGTCCATCTACTCCTGTTGAAGTAACAGGCCTTAATGACGTTCCGTTAGCCGGAGATCAATTTATGGTATTTGAAGATGAGAAACAAGCACGTCAAGTTGGGGAAGCAAGAGCTCAAAAGCAACTTGATGCACAACGTAGTGAAGGTTCTAAACTAAGTTTAGAGGACTTATTTGAGCAAATTAAGCAAGGTGAAATTAAAGATATTAATTTAATTGTAAAAGCTGATGTACAAGGTTCTGTAGAAGCTTTAGCAGCAGCATTACAGAAAATTGATGTTGAAGGTGTTCGTGTCAAGATTATCCATACAGGAGTAGGCGCGATTACTGAATCAGATATCATTCTTGCAGCAGCTTCTAATGCAATCGTAATTGGATTCAATGTTAGACCTGATAACGGTGCTAAGAAAACCGCTGATGTAGAAGAAGTTGATATTCGATTACACCGTATTATCTATAAAGTAATTGAAGAGATTGAATCTGCAATGAAAGGTATGCTTGACCCTGAATTCGAAGAAAAAGTAATTGGTCAAGTCGAAGTACGTACAACTTTTAAAGTATCAAAAATCGGTACAATTGCAGGTGCTTATGTAACAGAAGGAAAGATTACGCGTGATAGTGGTATTAGATTAATTCGTGATGGTATCGTCATATTTGAAGGTGAAATTGATACGTTAAAACGCTTCAAGGATGATGTAAAAGAAGTTGCTCGAAACTACGAATGTGGAATCACGATTAAAAACTACAATGATGTTAAAGAAGGCGACATTATTGAAGCATATGTGATGGAGGAAATTGAGCGTAAATGATTGGATATGTTGATTGTGAATGCTTTATCTATGATTCACAGTCATTAAAAGAAAAAAGAGCCGTTTTACAACGTGTTCAGACAAGAATTAAACAAAAATTCAATGTTTCAATCTCAGAAATTGATTTTCAGGATACATGGCAACGTACAAAATTAGGTATAGTTGCCATTACTTCCTCGAAAGTTCAAACAGAAAAAGAATTGCAAAATGTTTTGCAGTTTATTGATTCATTTCCAGAGATTGAACGAACAGTGACATCGTTTGAATGGTTTTAATGAAGAGGTGATGACATGAGCTTAAGAGCAAACCGTGTCGGTGAACAAATGAAGAAAGAGCTTGGAGATATAATTGGTCGAAAAATTAAAGACCCTCGTATCGGCTTTGTTACCGTGACAGATGTAAGTGTATCAGGTGATTTGCAAATTGCAAAAGTGTTTATCTCTGTTTTAGGTGATGAAGAACAAAGACAAAACACGCTTAAAGGTTTAGCAAAGGCAAAGGGATTTATACGTTCCGAAATCGGTCAACGTATCCGCTTAAGAAAAACGCCTGAAATTCAATTCGAATTTGATGAATCAATTGATTATGGAAATCGAATTGAAACACTTATTCATGAATTAAAT